>JACRGV010000164.1 GCA_016212215.1 Nitrospirota bacterium | reverse complement strand
GAAAATCAACCCCATCCCCACCCTACCCCTCCCCTTGAAGGGGAGGGAATCAACATAGCTCCCTCTCCCTCAGGGAGAGGGTTAGGGTGAGGGTGGGGTTTTCATTGCCCTTTATGAGCCCTCGGCTCATGACAGTTCATCGCAACTGAAAAAGGGTGATCTTGTGTTAGTTGAAGCCGGCGACATTATCCCCGGAGATGGTGAGGTTGTGACAGGTGTAGCTTCAGTAAATGAGAGTGCCATAACCGGCGAGAGTGCGCCGGTTATAAGAGAGAGTGGAGGCGACCGGAGTGCCGTTACCGGAGGCACCATGGTGTTATCAGACTGGCTGGTGGTAAGGATCTCAGCAAATCCGGGGGAGGCTTTTCTTGACAGGATGATCGCCATGGTTGAGGGTGCCAGCCGGCAAAAAACGCCGAATGAGATAGCGTTAGATATTCTTCTTGCCGGGCTGACCATAATCTTTCTGCTTGCAACGGCAACACTTCTTCCATTTTCTATATTCAGCGTACTGGCTGCAGGCCAGGGGTATCCTGTTACCCTGACGACCCTTGTTGCGCTCCTAGTCTGTCTGATCCCAACAACTATAGGGGGGCTCCTTTCCGCCATTGGTATTGCCGGTATGGACCGGATGATCCATGCTAATGTAATTGCCATGTCCGGTCGTGCGGTGGAAGCGGCCGGAGATGTGAATTTAAATCTGGGGACACCATACTTAATTTAACAATTAAGTATGGTGTCCCCAGATTTTAGGCATCCGCTTGACCAAAGGGAGCTGAGTGTTTCCCAATGGGCATTTGACCACCGTCAACAGGCGGGCTACGGGACAGACACCCTTCCCGGTGCAAAGGCTTTATACATGCCACTAATAGCATCCTCAAGAACTGTAGGAGTGATAGGAATTCTTCCCGGCTCCTCTGCCGGCGCATTTGATCCTGACCATATCCATGCCCTTGAAAGTTTTGCAAATCAGGTGGCAATGGCAATTGAGCGTGCATTTCTTGCAGAAGAAGCTCAACAGTCGCTGCTAAAGGCTGAGACTGAAACTCTCCGCAATACACTTCTCAGCTCTGTTTCCCACGATTTGCGCACCCCCCTTGCAGCGATTACCGGGGCTGCGACAACATTACTCCAGCAGGATGTTGCAATTGATCAGTACAGCCGGAGAGAACTTATACAGACCATCTCTGAGGAAGCTGAACATTTAAACCAGATCATCCGTAACGTACTTGACATGACCCGCCTTGAGTCAAAGACAATCATTGTAAAGAAAGAATGGCAGTCACTTGAAGAGATAGTCGGGGTGGTGCTCAATCGTCTTACTGATAAACTCAGGGACCATCCTTTATCAACCAGTATGCCTGAAGATTTACCCCTGATCCCCTTTGATCCCCTTTTTATAGAACAGGTCCTTATGAATCTCCTTGATAATGCATTTAAGTATTCAACTAAGGGGACACCTATAGAGCTTTCTGCCATGATAAAGGGAACTGAGGCTGTGGTTGAACTTGCTGATAGAGGGCAGGGTATTCTACCCGGAAGCGAAGAGCGGATATTTGAGAAGTTTGTACGCGGGTCTGCTGTGGGCGGGGGGATAGGGCTGGGTCTTACCATCTGCCGGGCTATAATTACCGCCCACGGAGGCCATATCTGGGCAGAGAACCGTTCAGGCGGAGGTGCTGTATTCCGGTTTACTCTTCCTTTGGAGAGTGAACCTCCAAGGCTTGAACAGGAAAACGATTTGGGTGATAGTGCATGACAGACATACAAGGATTGATTATGTTAATTGAAGATGAACCTCAGATGCGTCGTTTTCTCCGCATAACTCTTCAGGGGCACGGCTATCGTCTCATTGAGGCTACCACCGGACAGGATGGGTTGATACAGGCTGCAACACGAAATCCGGATGTCATACTGCTTGATCTCGGGCTGCCGGATATTGATGGACTTGAAATTACCAAGAGACTCCGTGAGTGGAGCCAAATTCCGATAATTGTACTTTCTGCGCGCGAACAGGAAGAGGATAAAATAAATGCGCTTGATGGCGGTGCAGATGACTATCTGACGAAACCATTTGGTGCGGGAGAACTGCTTGCCCGGATTCGTGTAGCCCTACGTCATATTTCTATAAAGCATAACGGCAGTGATGAGCCGATCTTTTCTATTGAACTCACATGAACCGAGGGTTCACAAAGGGCCATGAAAATCAGCGGGACAAGAAAGTCCCGCCTATCCTCGTAGATAGGGATAGGCGGGGTTTTCTTACCCCGCCGGAGGTTATTTTCGGATGAAACCTTAAAGTTGACCTCACGAAACGACAGGTATTCCTTGATAATAAGGAAGTACATTTAACGCCTATTGAATACCGGCTTTTGTCGGTACTTATCAAACATGCAGGTAAGGTTATGACACACACTCAACTTTTAAAAGAAGTGTGGGGAGCGGCTTATGTCAGGCAGACTCATTACCTGCGCATTTATATGGCCCAGCTTCGCCACAAGCTTGAAGCAGACCCTACCCGGCCGCATTTCTTTATAAATGAACATGGTGTAGGATACAGGCTCAGGATTGACACACACACTTAAAAAAGTGTATAGTCACCACATTGTTTTAAGAAAAGTTATGAAATTTTTCAGACATGAGGGATGAGGTGACAGATGGATGATTTCGTCCGGCAAATCCCAATTTTTTCAGTCAATAATAGCGTAGATATTAATAATGCAGCCAACAAGAGTGTAACAAACAAGAATGTAAAAAGAGGAGATGTGCCAATGAGTTTAGACAAGATCAATATGCTTGAGGACAGGGTGTCGGAGGTACTGGATTATATAAAGGTACTTCAGAAAGAGAAGAATGAACTTGAACAGCAGATAGAGGAAAAGGATAAGGCATTTAAAGAACTTCAGGGACAGATTGAAGAATTCAAAAAGGTTGAAGATGAATTCAACAGGATTAGAGATGAAAGGGTTGAGGTACGTTCAAGGGTTGAAAAGATTATAGATACCTTAAAAGGCATAGGCGGCGAATAGTAACAAGTTAATCGTAATGACTTAATGGACAATATATATGGGTGTGGAAGTAGAGATATTCGGTCAGCGGTTTATCATAAAGAGCGATGAGGATCAGGCTTATATCCGTAAACTTGCCGAATATGTGGATAAGAAGATGAATGAAGTGAATGGAAAGCTTCAGTTGTCTACACCGCGTAAGGTTGCAGTACTTGCCGCACTGAATATTACCCATGAACTTTTTAACATGAAAAGGGAGATGCAGGAAAAGGATACTGATATAGCAAATCGGGCTGACAGGCTTCTGGAGCTTATTTCTATTGAATTCAAAGCCTGAATTTGCTAATATGAATCAGCCCTGCTGTGCAGGTGATATAAAAGAAATTTTGACCTAACATTTTTGAAACGGGAACTCTGTCCAGGGAAACGGTGTGCAGGCCCTCTAATCAGGGAAGCCTAATGTTTCTACCAGAGGACCCACTTGGTTTACCCAGGTTTAAATTTCTTTTATACACGGTACAAGTGGGGCGGAAAAGAGAAATGGTCTTGCAAACGGGTATAGATTGTATGGATAGATTGATGGAAATATTGATGATGATATTGATACTGGTACAGGTTTATTATGTTTTAGGTGAAACAACTTTGTGGTTAACTCCGGAGAGTAAAAATATCAATTACAGGGAATTCAAACATCGTATGATGAAGGTTCCTTTAACAGTCAGCAGGTCATCAATAAAATCTTTTATACCTTTCTATAGTTTTATCCCAATTTCTCTTTTTCCAAAAACAACATAAATAGTAAGCAGTGAACAGATGAAAATCAGCGGGACAAGAATGTCCCGCCTATCCTCAATTTATTCATGTTATTCATGGAATTTATTCATGGATAGGCGGGGTTTTCCAACCCCACCGGAGAGATTTTCGAATGGATACCATAAATTTAAATCAAAAGACAGCCCCCCTTGCCTGGCGCATGAGGCCTAAAAGGCTTGAGGATTTTGCCGGCCAGACACATGTAATGGGCCACGGCAGGTTATTAAGGCGGGCTATAGAATCGGATAAGATAAGGTCATTAATCATATTCGGGCCGCCCGGAAGCGGAAAGACTGCTCTTGCCCATCTCATTGCTGATCTGACAAAGGCAAACTTTATGGAGATTAATGCCGTAACCGCCGGTATCGCCGACATCAGAAAGGCCATAGATAAGGCAGAGGAGTGGAGTGTAAAAAAAGGCGAGCGCACGATATTATTTATAGATGAGATACACAGGTTTAATAAGGTCCAGCAGGATGCCCTTCTCCCCCATGTAGAACGCGGGATTATTACGTTAATAGGTGTCTCAACCCAGAACCCGTTTTTTTCCATTATACCGTCTTTGTCATCAAGGTCGCTTGTCATAGAATTCAAGAGCCTGAATGAGAATGACCTCAAGGTCGTTCTGGATAGGGCGATTAGAGACAAAGAAAACGGTATGGGGAATTACAATGTCCGTCTTACAGAAGATGCAGTACAGCACCTGATACGTTCTTCAGAAGGTGATGCAAGGAGGCTTTTAAATGCACTGGAAACAGGCATCCTTACTACTAAACCGGATGACAAAGGAGAAATACAGTATGATCTAAATGTAGCAACAGAATCGGTTCAGAAGAAGTACATCCAGTATGAAGACGGGGACAGTCATTATGATACTATCTCTGCCTTTATAAAAAGCATGAGGGGTTCTGACCCTGATGCAGCCCTCTACTGGCTTGCAAAGATGATCTATGCAGGCGAAGACCCACTGTTTATCGCACGCCGTATTGTTATATGTGCCTCTGAGGATATCGGTTTGGCAGACCCCAATGCAATAACAGTAGCCGTGTCTGCATTACATGCACTGGAGGCCATAGGTATGCCTGAGGGGAGGATCCCGCTTGCAGAGGCCGCAGTCTATCTGGCAACTGCCCCCAAGAGCAATACCTGTTATGTCGGGATAGATAATGCACTCAGGGATATTGAAAACGGAAAGGTCTTATCTGTTCCTGACTATTTAAAGGATAGTCATTACAAGGGGGCATCGAGGCTCGGCAGGGAGATGGGGTACAAATATCCGCATGACTTCGGAGGTTATGTGGAACAGGCTTATACACCGGAAAAGTGTAGTTATTATCATCCGACTCCCAATGGGTTTGAGGGGGAGATTAGCAGGAGAGTTGACGCTGTTAAAAATAAAAGAAGTCCAACAATAGTACGAGGTAAATAATATGGAATATATAGTGTTATTAATTGCAGGATTGGTAATCGGTGCAATTGCAGGATATGTTGTAAAAGGCCGCAGCATGGTTAATCCGGTTAAGGATGCACAGGAGGAGGCTGAGAGGATACTCAGGGATGCACAGAAAGAGGCTGACAACAAAAAGAAAGAGTCTGAGATAGAGGCAAAGGACAAGGTATTTCAGGCAAGGCAGGAGATTGAAAAAGAGACGCAGGACAAACGCACTGAATTGTTAAATCTTGATAAAAAGCTCTCCCAGAAGGAAAATCATCTTGATAAGAAGAGTGACCAGGTGGAGAGACGGGATAATGAATTACACAGGCGGGAAAAGGAACTCACTGTCCGTGAAAAGATGGCTAATGAGAAGATGGATCAATATGAGCAGGCCCTCCGTCAGCAGAAGGAGCAGTTAGAGCGTATTTCATGCATGTCATCTGAGGATGCAAAGAAATACCTTATGCAGACAATGGAAGACGAGGCAAAGTTCGAGGCTGCAAGGGAGATGAAGCGTATTGAGGAAGAGGCAAAGAGTACGGCAGAGAAAAAGGCGAAAGAGATAATCTCAATCGCAATCCAGAGATATGCAGGCGAGCATGTTGCAGAGACAAGCGTATCTGTTGTTAATCTGCCCAATGAAGAGATGAAGGGCAGGATTATCGGCAGGGAAGGACGGAACATCCGTGCACTTGAGAGTGCAACAGGCGTTGACTTTATAGTTGATGACACACCGGAGGCAGTAATCATTTCAGGTTTTGACCCTGTCAGGCGTGAGATTGCAAGGCAGATACTTGAGAAACTTATATCAGACGGCAGAATACATCCGGGGCGTATTGAAGACCTTGCTGAAAAAGTAAAGAAGGATGTTGAGAAGAATATGAAAGAAGAGGCTGAGAAGGTGCTGTTTGACCTTAATGTTCATAATGTACATCCAGAGATTGTAAAACTGCTTGGCCGTTTAAAATACAGGACGAGTTATGGTCAGAATAATCTGATGCATGCAAAGGAAGTGGCTGTTATCGCCGGTATCATGGCAGCGGAACTTAAATTGGATGTGGTTCTTGCCAAGAGGGGGGCATTACTTCATGACATAGGTAAAGCTCTTACACATGAGCATGAGGGTACACATGTAGCCCTTGGTATGGATGTGGCAAAGAAATATGGTGAGAATCCAAAGATTATAAATGCTATAGGGGTACATCACGGAGATGTAGAGGCTATCTGCCCAGAAAGTGTAATTGTTGCCGCGGCTGATGCACTGTCAGGTGCACGTCCCGGGGCAAGAAGGGAGACCTTTGAGTCATACATTAAGCGCCTTGAGAACCTTGAGAAGGTGGCAACAACATTCAAGGGCGTTGAGAAGGCTTATGCAATATCTGCCGGCAGGGAGATACGCGTCATAGTAAAACAGGAGGATGTCTCTGATGTCAGTGCATCACAGTTAGCCCGTGAAATGGCAAAGAAGATACACGACGAACTTACCTATCCGGGGCAGATAAAAGTTACAGTGATAAGAGAGAGCAGATATGTGGAGATGGCGAAGTAAGACAGTGAATGGTGAATAGTGAATAGTGAATGGTGAATGGTGGTGAGCGTGTAGTTTCTGTTTACTATTTACCATTCACTATTCACTGTTTTATTTGGAGCTTACGTGAGGATACTTTTTTTAGGGGATATTATCGGGGAGACCGGGAGGAAGATTGTTGCACGGCGGCTTGATAATATTACTGATGAGTACAGGATAAACCTTGTTATTGCCAATGGTGAGAATGCGGCCGGAGGTTTTGGTATAACCCCTAAGATTGCTGATGACCTGCTATCACTTGGCATTAATGTATTAACCTCAGGCAATCATATATGGGATAAAAAGGAGATACAGCCTTATATCGAAAAGGAGAGGAGGCTGTTAAGACCGGCGAACTATCCTGAGGGTGTGCCGGGTTTTGGTGATGCGACTGTATATACCAATTCAGGCGACAGGCTTGTAATCTTAAATCTCGTCGGGAGGGTCTTTATGGGGAATTACGACTGCCCATTCCGGTATTTCAAACGTGAAATAGCCCGCCTTAAAGCAATTTCAAAGACCATCATAGTTGATTTTCATGCAGAAGCTACCTCAGAGAAGATCGCCTTTGCCTGGGTTGCAGATGGAGAGGTATCCGCAATCATAGGGACGCATACACATGTGCAGACCGCAGATGAACAGATACTACCCAAGGGCACGGCATACATAACAGACGCAGGAATGACAGGTTCAACGAATTCCGTTATAGGCATGGAAAAGGATACTGTAATTGAAAAGTTCCTGACACAAATGCCCAGACGATTTGAAGTTGCAAAAGGCCACCACATATTGTCAGGCGTAGTCGTTGATATAGATGAGACAACTGGCAAGGCCGTGTCTATTGAGAGGATTCAGATTAAGGATAGTTAAAGAAGGGTAATAGGCTGAAGGTAGAAGTAAGAAGGTTGAAAGTTGATGGTTGGAGGTTGATAAGGGATGTTTTTTCTAACAACTAATCACTAACCACTGCCTTTATGAAATTCCCTCCCCTTCAAGGGGAGGGTTAGGGTGGGGATGGGGTTATCTCCGATTCAATGATTCCAGAACGTCATATCCTTACAGTATCAGACCTTACAACCTTAATTAAGGTTACCCTTGAGGACTCATTCTATGATGTATGGGTTGAGGGAGAGATATTTAATCTGCGTGTCCCTTCGTCAGGCCATGTCTATTTCACCTTAAAAGACAACTCATCTCAGATAAAGGCAGTACTCTTCAGGTCTTCCTCCCGTTCAGTTAAATTCATTCCTAAAGACGGACTCCATGTTATTTGCCGCGGCAGGGTCAGCGTATATGAGCCTCGCGGTGAATATCAGATCATTGTTGATTATATGGAGCCAAAAGGGGTTGGTGCACTCCTTCTGGCCTTTGAGCAGTTAAAGGAAAGGTTATCAAAAGAAGGTCTGTTCGATGAACATAGAAAAAGGCCGATACCGGCTTTTCCCAAAAAGATTGGAATAGTCACATCGCCCACAGGTGCGGCCATACGGGACATCTTAAAGGTTATTGAAAGGCGTTTTGCAAATGTTGAGATAGTAATAGCACCCGCATCTGTTCAGGGTGAGAGTGCTGCACCGGAGATAGCAGCGGCAATTGCTGAACTCAATAATTTTGATGACATTGACGTTATTATTACCGGACGTGGAGGCGGCGGCATAGAAGACCTCTGGCCGTTTAATGAAGAGATAGTTGCACGCGCAATCTTTAATTCGAGGATACCGGTTATATCAGCAGTCGGTCACGAGATAGATTACACCATTGCAGACTTTGTGGCTGATTTAAGGGCGCCCACACCATCAGCCGCAGCAGAGATGGTTGTAAAGAATAAAGAGGATGTTCAACGACATATTGCAACGCTTTACTCAAGGCTTATCTTTGCAAAGAAGACCTTCCTTGATAAAAAGAAAGAGAAGATGCTTGCACTAAGCCGCAGGATTTTCAACCCTGAGAGGGATATAAACAGATACATCCAGAGACTCGATGATATAGATGTTCGGATGAATGCTTCTGTACAAAGATTATTAAAAGACAGGCGTTATCATGTAGAGACTATGTTTAAGGGTATACATTCCAACAGCCCGGCACAGAATCTGCTATTAAAGAGGCATAAATTAGATGCCCATACAATCGCCATCTTCAAAAATATCTCTCAAATTATTGCCGGAAAGACCAGCTCATTTCATATAGCCGCCGCAAGGCTCGACAGCCTAAGCCCCCTCGCCATCCTCTCAAGAGGCTACAGCATCACATCAAAACTGCCATCTCTCTCAATAGTGAAATCATCCAGAGAAGTCCAAAGCGGTGATAAAGTCAGGATCAGGCTTCATGAAGGAAGCATAAAATGTGTTGTGGAAGAAGTGGATTCCTGCTTAGATTATCCCCCCTCCCCAGATTGGAATGACGGGAGGGGGTGCTAAGTTTATTCCCTCCCCTTCAAGGGGAGGGCCAGGGTGGGGATGGGGTAATTCTCGGATGAACCGTCATGAGCGGGGCGCTCACAAAGGGGGATGAAAATTAACCACAGAGAACACAGAGGGTAAATATTATTAAAACCTTATAATCAGTTTATTTATCTGTGTCCTCCGATTTTACGGTTTAATACGTCTTGATATAGTAAGTATATATAATTTAAAGGAGGAGGGCACAGAATCTTATAATATGGGAAGTCTATTAAATATATTATTTCTCTGTGTTCTCTGTGGTTAAAATGAAGGATTTTCGGATGAACCGTCATGAGCCGGTGGCTCACAAATGGCAATGAAAACCCCACCCTCACCCTAACCCTCTCCCTGAGGGAGAGGGGGCTATGTTGATTCCCTCCCCTTCAAGGGGAGGGGTAGGGTGGGGATGGGGTT
>JACRGV010000163.1 GCA_016212215.1 Nitrospirota bacterium | reverse complement strand
TAATGATATTTTCAAGTTATATCTGGATACACTCTCAGGAGAGTTTAATAACATGAAACCTGATATAACAGAGGAAAATATTCAGGCGAGGATTCGCGGCAATATTATGATGGCACTGTCAAATAAGTTCGGCAGGCTTGTCCTGACTACAGGTAATAAAAGTGAGATGAGCGTCGGGTATGCGACGCTTTACGGTGATATGGCCGGCGGGTTTGCGGTTATTAAGGATGTCCCCAAGACGCTTGTTTACGAGCTTGTACGATACAGAAACAGCATGGATAAAGTTGGCGTACCGCCTGTCCCTGAACGTGTGATTATTAAAGCACCTACTGCTGAACTGCGGCCCGGGCAGAAGGACAGTGATACATTGCCTGAGTATGATATTCTGGACCCGATCCTGAATGCTTATATAGAAGAAGACAGGTCACTCAGGGAGATTGTGGCAATGGGATATGATGAAAAGACAACGGCAAAGGTTATCTCAATGGTAGACCGGAGCGAGTACAAACGCAGGCAGTCCCCTCCCGGAATAAAGATTACACCGAGGGCATTCGGTAAGGACTGGAGGGTGCCTGTGACGAACGGGTATAAAGGATAGTGAACCCTCATGAGCCGTGGGCTCACAAAGGGGCATGAAAATCAACGGGACAAGAATGTCCCGCCTATCCTCGTAGAAAGGGATAGGCGGGGTTATCTTACCCCGCCGGAGGTGATTTTCGGATGAACAGCGAGGAGTAAACAGCAAGCAGCTAACTGCTTACTGGAGATATTAACCATTTTATTTTAAAAAGGAGGTAAGTAAAAGATGACACCGCGTGAGGTATTGGAGTTTGCAAAAAAGAACAAGGCAGTAATGGTGGATATGAGGTTTATGGATTTTCCGGGTTTGTGGCAGCACTTTTCAGTTCCAATAAAGGTACTGGAGGTTTCCTTGTTTGAGGATGGGCTTGGGTTTGACGGCTCAAGTATCAGGGGATGGCAGGCTATCAATAACAGCGACATGCTGGTAATCCCGGATCCGAATACAGCATTTATGGACCCTTTTACCGAGCATCCTACTTTAACACTGATCTGTAATATTGTTGACCCTATTACAAGAGAACACTACAGCAGGGACCCCCGCTATATTGCACAGAAGGCTGAGGCATACCTTAAATCTACCAAGATAGCTGATACCATCTATATGGGGCCTGAGGCAGAGTTTTTTGTTTTTGATGACATCAGGTATGAGCAGAATGAACACTGCGGCTATTATTTTGTAGATTCATCAGAAGGTCAGTGGAATACCGGCAGACAGGAGAATCCGAACCTGGGATATAAACCAAGATACAAGGAAGGATACTTCCCGGTACCACCTGTTGACTCATTTCAGGATATGAGGTCAGAGATGGTGCTTACCATGCAGAATTGCGGTATTGATATAGAGGCCCAGCATCATGAGGTTGCTACAGCAGGTCAGAATGAGATTGACATGAGATTTGATACCCTGACCACTATTGCAGACAAGATGCTTATATACAAGTATATCGTAAAGATGGTAGCAAGAAGACATAACAAGACAGCAACCTTTATGCCTAAGCCGATATTCGGTGATAACGGTTCCGGTATGCATGTACATCAGAGCCTGTGGAAAGGCGCTAAACCGTTGTTCTCAGGCAATGAATATGCAGGCCTGAGCCAGATGGCCCTTTATTACATCGGAGGCATACTCAAACATGCACCTGCACTTGCAGCATTGACATCTCCTACAACAAACTCTTACAGAAGATTAGTGCCGGGCTTTGAGGCACCGGTGAATCTTGCCTATTCAAGCAGGAACAGGAGCGCATCTATCAGGATCCCGATGTACTCAGCAAACCCGAAGGCAAAGAGGGTAGAGGTAAGGTTCCCTGATGCATCCAGCAACCCATATCTTGCATTCTCTGCGATGCTGATGGCAGGGCTTGATGGTGTTGAAAATAAGATAGATCCGGGTGCCCCGCTTGATAAGGATATTTATGATATGAAGGCAGAAGAGCTTACTGAGGTACCATCTCTTCCAGGTTCACTTGATGAGGCACTGACAAATCTGGAGAATGATAAGGACTTCCTCCTCAAAGGCGGAGTATTCACAGAAGATGTGCTCGAGACATGGATTACATACAAGAGGACTAAAGAGGTGGATGCAATAAGACTGAGACCGCATCCGCATGAGTTTAATCTGTATTTTGATATTTAAACATTTCTCCCCATTTAAATTCCCCCCCTTTGTTTAAGGGGGGGCGAGGGGGGGTGACGCCTCCCCTAAAATAAAACTACTTCCCATTCTATATTGGTTAATGTAAAATACCCTTCAACTAAAAACAGACTAACATTAATATTTAGAAATATTTACCCAAATTATATATGCGGTGTCCGAGATGTGGTTATACTACTGATGAATTTGAGGCCTGCCCGCAGTGCTCAAACAGCTTTGAAACCGGCGGCGTTATAAATTTACATACCCTGCCAAAGGCAGGATTCTGGGTAAGGTTTGTTGCATTTGCAATTGACAATATTATAATATTCTTTTCAACAGCCTTTCTTGCCTTTATAGCAGGCCTCGCAGCAGGACTGGGCGGCCTGACAAGGGATTTACCCTCTGAAAATGTAGAACAGATGGCAACTATCTTCGGATTCTTCATAGGTATCTTTCTCGGTCCCTCCTATTTCACACTCTTCACCGGCTGGGAAGGGCAAACACCTGGAAAGAGAATTATGGGGCTAAAGGTAGTGCGAATGAAAGGCGGCCCCGTTACATACCCCAAAGCACTCCTTCGATACATCGGGTACTATATCTCCTTTTTACCCGCCGGCCTCGGATTTGTAATGATAGCCGTTGACAGAAACAAACGGGGACTGCACGACCTAATAGCAGGGACGTGTGTGATAAAGATAGGGAATAGTGAATAGTTAAGGGTGAATTATGTGTTTATCAGGCTACTGCCTTTTCAATAGGAATATTCTCAATTGTGATATTAAGAAGCTCTGATGGTTCAAGCCTTTCACTGGCATCAAGGATCTCTATTCCCACAATGTGCCTGCCCTCATCGAGGTCCACTGTAACACCTTCCTCGATATCTATAGAGTCTGCAATTTCTGCATTTCTGAGTTTTATGTAGAGTGCATCAACATCTTTGCTATATTCTATCTTCATTTTATTGCTCCTTAAAAGATTTTTTTCTCATGGTTACAGTAATGACGAGGATTTGTTCAGATTCTTCTTTAAACGTAACCCTTAAGAATCTATTGTTTATAAATTTGAATGCATTAATTCTTCCTTTTATACTGGGCTCTATATATTCCGGTTCTCTTAACGTTATTTCAGCCTCTTCTTCTTTTACCCTTCGTTCCTTCATCCTCCTTTTCGCATGACGGTCATACTTTATAGATTTCATAAAGATAAAATAGCAGGTTCCGGCAAAAGATTCAATACGTTTCCCCTGTTGTCTTTTAGATGAATTTAGGGAGGGCAATATATCTCCTGTGTCCGATCAGGCGGGATTTTATCGAAAGTGCAGGGAGCAGATGGCAACCATCTTCGGATTCTTCATAGGAGTTTTCTTTGGTCCAACCTACTTCACACTCTTCACCGGCTGGGAAGGGCAGACACCCGGCAAGAGACTGCTGGGGCTTAAAGTAGTGAGAATGAAAGGCGGCCCAGTCAGTTACCCTAAGGCACTACTGCGATACGTCGGGTACTATATCTCTTTTCTACCGGCCGGTCTCGGATTTATAATGATAGCAGTTGATAGAAACAAACGCGGACTGCACGACCTTATTGCGGGGACGTGCGTTGTAAAGATAGGGAATAGTGACCAGCATCCCCTCTCTAATCCTCAAAGCAGTATAATGCAAGGTTATTGAGACACTGTGAAAAACCGAGCTTTGACCAGTACCAGTTAGATAGGCTTGATTCACCGGAGACTCCTTCTGTTCCTGCTTGTAAACTGGTCCAGTCACTGCATGTACTGAATCTGCTGTATAGTTGGCCGTTGTTGTCCGTGCCTGTCCATGCAGCCGGATAAACATAAGTCCCTGTCTCTGTTTGGCTTATGGCTGTAAACAGTGAATTGTCTATGATGGCTGCCTTATTCTCGGCTGCCTTTACCCCGTCAGGTCTTACCCAGGGCCCGTTTGCAGTTAAACGGTCAATTGCATAAACAGTAGAATCAGATAACCATGCCTTGAAGTTTGCGGCATTCGGGAGTCCTCCTGCCTGTGCCCGCCCCCTGCATATTGCATCGCCTGCTGCAATGCCTGTATTCCCGCCTGCATCCGGCCATGTGCTCAGGTTGCCATTGCCTTTTACGGATGTAACAAATACCTTCTTTCCTGCTGATGCAAAGTTCGGGAGTGTCAGTCCTGTTCCTGTTTGCATACAGAGTAATCTCCATGACGAATCACAGCCTGTACTAAAATTTTGTGTCCAGCTATAAGTAGTACCATAGGAGTATCCGCCGATGCCGTTTGCCGTCCTGCTGTTGCTTGTAAAATCATAACATGATGCTGATGATGATTCATAAGTGCCGTCCTCTTTTGTTCCTGTCAGATAAGTCGCAGGATTTGATGTCACAGGATTGTTGAGTTCATCCGAAAATAACCCCAAGTAAGCAGTAAGCGGTAAGCAGTTAGCAGATAAAGACTGCCTTTCCTGTTTACTACTCACTGCTTACTGTTTACTATTTTCATTTCCCTTTGTGAGCGCCCCGCTCATGACGGTTCATCCGAAAATCACCTCCGGCGGGGTAAGAAAACCCCGCCTATCCATTTCTACGAGGATAGGCGGGACATTCTTGTCCCGCTGATTTTCATTCCCCTGAACGGTAACCCGTCCATCCTCAGCCATGGCCCTGCTTCAGCAGGCAAGGTTGTCTGTCCGCAGTTGTCAGCCTTTTTCCCTGTCAGATTGTGGATATGACAGTAGGCGTCGTTTGTGCTGTCGGAGAGCCATGCCGCATAAGTTCCGCTCAATCCTGCGGCATTGGCACGTGCCTGACATATCGTATCACCGGCGGCAATACCTGTCTTTTCTCCGGCATCTGCCCAGGTGCTAAGATTTCCATTGCCCCGTCCTGATGTAACAAAAGCTATCCGGTTTCCCGGTACCGCCGATGCCTCTGTTGTAAAGTTCCATATTAAGGCGCCGGGTAATGGATTTCCTGCAGTATCTTTTGCACCTGTGGTTATCGTGACAGCATAAGTCGTATTACCTGAAAGTGGAGGGTCAGGAGTAAATGTTGCTGTTTTAGTTGCGCTATCATAAGCCGTCCTGCCGGTAACGCCGTGATCAATAATGAATGTATTGGTATTTATCGTTGATGCGTCCATAGCCTCATTGAATGTAACGGTAATTGCGGAGTTAACAGATACACCGTTTACTTTATCAGCAGGATAATATGAAGATATTGCCGGAGGGGTACTATCACCAAGACAGACTCCCAATATACTCGGCGGTGGGTTTTCGTCGCATGAATACTTGCAGGTTAGTAAATGGGCATGGGCCGGGTTATCTTCAGGAATGTCTTTTGCTATCTCATCAGGTCCCTTTAAAAAGGTAAGCTCACCGGTTTCTTTATTAAATAAACATTGATCCATGCATCCGCTCTTTGCCTTTGAATCACATTTCCAGACAGGGGGCGTTGTTGCAGGTTGAAGTATTTCCTTATGTGACGGTTCAAGAACCTCACCGCTGTTCGGGTCCTTTACCTCGTTTGAAAAGATGCAGATATTGCAAGGCAGCGGGACATTAAACAGGTCTTCAGGAGTTCCCTACCCATCCGGGGAGTAATTCATAAGGGTCCTTTGGATATTTTACCTTACCGGAGGCCGTGACCTTTATAGTTGGAAGATATTCTTCATCTGATCTGGCAAGGTAATCAGTAAAATCTAATGACCCAAAATCAGGTCTGCTGAATGTACCGCTCTTGGGAGGACTCCATGGTTTCTGTGTTATCAGCCCCCTTGTCCCGAGCCCGAGCTGACTGATCCAGCCTGTCCTTTGATCCTTATAATTGCTGATTCCCAAAGACGCAGTGGTATCGTTTACACCATCAATTATCCCATATAGATCTGAATATTTAATCTCCGGTATCTCATTATCTTTTTCAGGAAGGATAACGTAAGTATAATCTTTGTAAAATGGTTTATCTGCAACAACCGTATTCGACTCATAAGTGAATTCCGGCTGAACTTCAAACACACCAATCGGTGTCTTGATGTTAAAGGCTGCGGGCTTGATTACAACATCAGTATCCTTTTCCTCGGTATATAGATTCAGACCGTAACCGTTTTGAATCAGATAACCTCCTGCATAAGGATGGGAATTAAATGACGTACCGTAATAGACCCTGTGAATATCAATGTTTTGTGTTATTGCATCAAATGTTCCGAGTACAGGCAGAGTGAAATTAACCTTACGGTAGCCCTTGAATCGGCCGTTTATCCTGTCGAAGTCAAGATAGCCGATCTCCTGTGATACCTTTACATCACCAAGTCCGATGCCTATTGAAACCTTTGAATTAACCGGGCCGCCGCCGGGGACTTTTGGGGAAAGCTCCCTGAGTGTACATATTGCGGCATTTGCCATCAGGTCACCGCTCCCGCCCCTGCCGTTCCAATTCGTTGAAGCCTGTTTTTGAAGGACACTGGCTGTGCCCGATATTCTAAAACCTTCCCTCCCATTTATCCCTGAGTGCATCACCAACAAGATTACATGCTAGTACTATCAGGAATATTGCAATCCCGGGGAAAAGCATCAGGTGAGGGAAGAATCTCATGGCAGACCAGCCGTCGTTTGCAAGGACTCCCCAACTGCTGAACGGCGGGGCAAGCCCTATTCCTACGAAACTCAGCGTGGATTCTGCAAGGATGGCAGAGGGGATGCGAAAGGTGAGTGTAACTATTAACACGCCGCTTAATCCCGGAAGGATATGCCGGAAGAGTATGCGCCGGTTGCTTACACCGATTGCTGTTGCTGCTTCAACATAAGGCATTTCTTTTAGTTTGAGTACCTCACCCCTGACAAGCCTTGCAACATTTACCCAGCTTACGATGCAGAGGGCAAGGAATATTCCCCAGAACCCTCTGCCGATTATGACTGTTATCAGGATTATCATTAGGAGGTCAGGTATTGCGTACAGCACATCCACTATACGCATAAGAACGTGGTCTGTCCGGCCCCCTTTGTAACCGGACACTGCCCCATAAAATGTCCCGATGACCAATGAGGCAAAGGATGTGAAGAAACCGATGGCAAGGGATACCTGTGTCCCATATATCATGCGGCTTAAAAGGTCCCGGCCGAGGTTGTCTGTACCGAATGGATGAGTCCAGTCAGGCCATCGCAGGATTACAGACATATCCTGTTGGTCATAAGAATACGGTGCAATCCATGGGGCAAAGACGGCCACAACGGCAGCGGATATTATTACTGCTAATCCAAAATATAAGGGAAAATTTCGTTTCATTTAATTAACCCCATCCCCACCCTAACCCTCCCCTTGAAGGGGAGGGAATAAACTTAGCCCACCCTCCCGTCAAGGGGGAGGGTATCTTCGTAGACGGCACCCCCGTCAATGGATGGGGTAATAAACTTCTTCCTTCTTTTCACAAATCACTATTCACTGTCTTCTCACCCTCGGATCAACCACGGCATATAACAGATCAACGCATATATTTGCCAGCACTATTAATACTGCATAAATAAGTGTTACTCCCATGATTAGCGGGTAGTCCCTGTTTATAACGGCGGTGACGAAGTATTTTCCCATGCCTGGTATAGAGAATATGTATTCAATAATGAATGAGCCTGTTATCAGTGCAGCAAGCAGGGGGCCTGATAAAGTTATCAAAGGTGATACAGCGTTTTTTAATACATGCTTGAGGTAGATACTGCTTAGCGGTAGTCCTTTTGCATAACATGTTCGTATGTAATCCTGTTTCAGTACATCAAGAAAACTGGATCTCATCAGCCTTGCAATATAAGCCGCCGGTGCTGCGGCAAGTGATACTGCCGGAAGGACTGAATAATCCCATCCCTCCCAAAGTGCAGGGGGAAAGATATGTAGAGATTGCGACAGGACAAGGATCAACAGGGCTGCAAGCACAAAGTGTGGAATGGAGACGCCGCCTACAGCCATGAGCATACTCGCCCTGTCAAGCCATGTATTGCGGTTTTGAGAGACTGCTGAAATAATACCTGTCCCTGTTCCAATTATGATTGCTGTAATGAATGCTATCAATCCGAGTTCTATAGAAACCGGAAATGTATCTTTAATCACATCATTAACCGACCGTCCTGTGTATTTATAAGAAGGCCCAAGGTCACCCTTAACAAGATTCCCAAGGTATAGTAAATACTGCTCAAGGAATGGTTTATCAAGATGGTACTTCTCTTCAATATTAGCCTTAATCTCAGGAGGAAGCTGTTTCTCCGTATCAAACGGCCCGCCCGGGACAACATGCATAATTATAAAAGTAATGGTCGCAACCGCCAATAATACAGGTATACCCCAGAGGAGTCTTTTAAGGATGAATGTCAGCATAAATTAAATTGTTAGTTTTTGAAAAAAGCTTTACCATTCGTTGATTTGCGTCGTACGGAATTATACTAATTGCCGGCAGTAAAATAAAGGATTAAAACAGACCATGCACAACTCTGTGATACTTTTTTATACCTTTAGTAATTAATTTCAGTTATAATCACCTTGAAATTCCTAAACAGTTTAAACGTTAGAGAATCCGGTGTAAACAGATTATATATGAACAGCGTATCATTACAATGCCTCGGTGCGGCAAAGACTGTGACAGGTTCAAAACACCTGCTCAGGACACCGGAACTGAATATCCTTGTTGATTGCGGGCTGTTTCAGGGTGTCAAATCACTGCGTTTAAAAAACCGTGAGCCTCTTCCTGTTGATATAAAAGACATCCATATTTTGTTACTTACTCATGCACATTTAGACCACACCGGCTATATCCCTCTGCTTGTCAGAAATGGGTTCAACGGCAGGATATTAATGACACCGCCTACAAGAGACCTTGCAGAGATTATATTACGGGACAGTGCAAAGATTCAGGAAGAAGATGCTGAGAGGGCCAACAGGCATGGATACAGCAGACACAAGCCCGCACTGCCTTTGTACACTGAGCAGGACGTTGAAGAGGCGCTCAGCTATTTTGAGGTGCATAATGATATGGAGTGGATTACACTATCAAAGAATATTAAAGTTCGTTTCCATAAAAATGGCCATATCCCAGGTTCTGTCTTTACAGAGTTTGAGTGTTACGGGAAGAAGATTCTTTTTTCCGGGGATATCGGCAGATGGAAATCTGCATTGATGGAACCCCCTTCTGTTATCAGGGAGGCTGATTATCTTATAATGGAATCAACTTATGGAAACCGCCTGCACAATCATGATATTCCGGAAGAACATCTTACAAATGTTATTAACCATACTGTTCAAAAAAAGGGAAATCTCTTAATCCCAAGCTTTGCTGTGGGAAGGGCACAGGAGATCATGTTGATGATAAATGAATTAAAAGAAAAATTGAAGATCCCTGATGTGCCTGTATTTCTTGATACACCAATGGGTGCTGATGCAACCGATGTTTTATTAAGGTATCCTGAATGGCACAAGTTATCCGATTATCAGTGCAGGGAGATTTGTAGTAACGTGACCATCAACAGAGACTTCAGAGGAACAAACGCTATAATCGGCAGGAACGGCAGTAAAATCATTATTGCCGGGAGCGGGATGCTTACGGGCGGCAGGGCTTTGGAATATCTTAAACACTATATCGGTGATAAAAGGAATACAATCCTGCTTGTGGGCTATCAGGCAGAGGGGACACGCGGAAGGGCGATTGAAGAAGGGGCGCATGAGATAAAGATGCACGGCAGATATTACCCTATCAGGGCAGAGGTTGAAGAAATATCATCACTTTCTGCACACGGAGACCAGCAGGAGATGTTAACCTGGCTGAAGAAATTTGATGTCAAACCAAAAAACATTTTTCTCGTCCATGGCGAGCCGAACGCCCTTGAGACCTTCAGGGTCAAAATAAAAGATGAAATACAGGTTGAAGCAGCTATACCTAATCAGTTTGAAGAAATTGAATTGTTTAAGCTGTAATGCATAGAGGACGATTTTCCTGTTTGCCGAATGTATCTGTATTTACCACACTACTGTGACTGGATATTTGGAAAAGGGGGGTAGTCGGTTAGCTCCACCTATGATTAAAATAAACGTCGAAATTAGCAGCTTACAATCATAGCCCCTTGTATCTGCTGTGTTTGCTGTTGCATCTAACCTGAGATATCGTCGCATTTGATCTCGAAACATTGGTAGGTGGAGCTAACCGACCACCCCCTTTTATTTAATATAAAGGAAAAAAGTATCTGTTTTCGTGATCACATTATAAGTAACCACATAGGCACGGAGATATAAAAATTGAGTAGAAATTCAACAAAGTCAGTAGTCTAATTATTTTATTCTCTGTGTCTCAGTCCCTCTGTGGTTTATGTTGTTTGAAAGGAGACAATGTCAAATACATATAAAGACCTTCTCGTAACGGTATCCAAACCGTCTCGTTATATGGGGCATGAGATAAATTCAATACAAAAAGATATGTCTGAGGTAAAGACAAGGGTTGCATTCCGGTTCGTGAAAGGAGTCCTGAGAAGATACTGGAGATTTTAGAGGACGTCCTTAAAAATACAGGCTATGAAGAGGTTACACTGTCTTCACTTAGAACAGGAGATTTCGGATGTCTTAGTGATATGATGGACACCCTTTTAAAAAAATATCCTGATGAGCATGTTTCCTTCTCACTCCCGTCTTTAAGGGTAGCGACATTGACTCCAACCCTTATTGACCAGATAACAACAGAAAAGAACTCAGGTTTCACAGTAGCCCCTGAGGCCGGTACAGACGGGCTGATGAAGGTAATTAACAAGGAGGGCGTATGTTTTCTTGGTTTGCCCTGCAAACTATAAGTGTGT
>JACRGV010000162.1 GCA_016212215.1 Nitrospirota bacterium | reverse complement strand
TTAATCCCCCTTTAAATAAAGGGGGAGATATGACAACCAGAAATCCCCCCCTTGTTAAGGGGGGGAAAGGTTCTCAATGGCCAACGGCAATCCCCCCCTTTTTTCAAGGGGGGGCATGGGGGGGTGATTTTCGGATGAACTTTCATGAGTGGGGGCGCTCACAAAGGGAAATGAAAATAGTAAACAGTAAGCAGTGAGCAGTAAACAGGAAAGGCAGTCTTTATCTGCTAACTGCTTACCGCTTACTGCTTACTTGGGGTCATTTTCGGATGAAATGACAGGTAAGATAAGGCAGGTAATAGGTCATGGGATTTGTTATCTCACACCAGCTTATTCTTTATTGCATAATGGATGATTTCAGCATTATTTTTGAAGTTCATCTTTTGCAGGATACGGGAGCGGTAGGTGCTGATGGTGGGGAGGCTGAGAAAAAGTTCTCCGGCTATATCCTTTGTAGATTTACCGGATGCGAGCATGGTCAATATCTGATATTCCCTGTCTGAAAGCTTTTCATGAAGGGGCTGGTCAGTATTGAAAATCAGGTCGCTTGCAAGTTTCTCGGCAAGGCCTGGACTTAAATATTTGCCTCCTCCGTAGACCTTTCTTATGGCTTTTATTAATTCTTCAGGGTCACCGCCTTTTGTCAGATAACCTGATGCCCCTGCCTTTAATGCCCTTACTGCATACTGTTCTTCAGGGTGCATGCTTAAAATAAGAACTACAGACTTATGTGCCCTGCTCTGTAAATCTTTTAAAATATCAAGCCCGTTCTTGTCCGGTATGGAAATATCAAGGATAATGACATCGTAATTATTTTTCCTTAATTTATTTTGCAGTTCATCGCCTGAACTGGCCTCATCCGTAACAGTCATATCATGAGTATTTGAAATAATCTTTTTAAGACCTTCACGGATGATCGGGTGGTCATCAACAATCATAACCTTTATCATTATGTTTCCCCATTTCCTTTTAGCGGGATATTAAGGAGGATTGTTGTTCCTTTGCCCTTTGTGCCCTTAGTCCCGATAATATTTAATGTACCCCCAAGAAATAGTACCCTCTCCTGCATACTCATTAAACCGAAAGAGTGAGGGTCATTGATCTTATCTTCATTAATTCCAATACCGTTGTCTTCAACTTTTAGTTCGAGTGACTCTCCGACCTTTATGACCTCCACCGAAATCTTTGATGCCCTTGCATGACGTACTATGTTTGTGAGGGCCTCCTGAATAATGCGAAATATTGCAGTAGCCCTGTCTTTATCAAGGTTCAGGTTATTCTCAATTAATTTCAGGGTGCATCTTATCTTTGCCCTTTTCTGGAACTCCTTTACATACCATTCAATGGCAGGTAACAGGCCGAAGTGGTCAAGTATATGAGGACGAAGTTCAACAGAGATACGCTGTACTATCTCAATCCCTTTATCTATAATTTTTGTGAGTGATTCTTTTATTTCAGGAATGTCCCCTTTATCATTTTGTATTGCATTGAGAGATGAAGATAATTCCAGCTTTAATGCTGTAAAAAGCCCCCCAAGTTCGTCATGGATCTCACTGGCTATGGATTTTCTCTCTTCTTCTCTGAGATATTGTAAGCGTGCTGAGAGGTTATAAAATTTCTGGTAGGATTTTTCCAATTCTTCAACCGATCGCTTACGCTCTATTGCATATTTAACTGTCCGTGAAAGCAGCAGGCTGTTTACCTCTTCCTTGCTAAGATAATCCTGTGCGCCTTTTTGAACTGCGCTTACTCCGACCTCTTCATCAGCAAGACCTGTAAGCACGATAATCGGGATAGAAGGGGCCTTCTCGTATATCCTGTTTAAGGTGTCAAATCCGGAACTATCAGGCAGATTCAGGTCAAGAAGGACTGCGTCAAACTCTGTTTCAGCTATATGGGTAATGGCCTTCTTAACCCTGTCTGCATGGGTTAATTCAAAGTTTACCTGTAAAGGCTCCTTAAGTATCTCCTTTATAAACCTTGCATACGCAAGGTCATCTTCAACCATCAGTACCTTAATCAGTTCCTTCTTCATTTGAAAAACCCCTCCGGCGGGGTAAGAAAACCCCGCCTATCCATTTCTATGAGGATAGGCGGGACATTCCTGTCCCGCTGATTTTCATGGCCCTTTGTGAACCCTCGGTTCATGGGAGTTCATCCGAAAATCACCCACCCATCCCCCCCTTGTAAAGGGGGGGATTCTCATTGTACTTTACTATTCACTATTCACCATTCACTATTTTCATTCCCCCTTTGACGGCAGTTTCACAATGCTGAACCAGAATTCTTCTATTGAATGTGCCACCTTCATAAACTGTTCCAGATCAACCGGCTTTGTAATGAAACAATTGGCGTGCAGTTTGTAACTCTTTAAAATGTCCTCTTCTGCCTTTGATATTGTCAGAACAACCACCGGAATGGTTTTTAATTCTTTATCTGTTTTAATTTGTTCCAAAACTTCACGGCCGTCTTTTTTGGGTAGATTCAAATCTAATAGTATCATATCAGGCCGCGGGGCATTTTTGTACTGACCCTCTTTGTGAAGAAATGATAGTGCTTCCATGCCATCCCTTACAATGCTTAAATTGTTCATTATCTTTCCGTCCCTTAATGCCTCCTGTGTCAGGCGTACGTCTCCCAGGTTATCTTCAACCAACAGGATTTCAACCGGCCGCAAGTGTGTGACTTCTTCCATCTTCGCTCTCCTCCCTTTTGATAGGTAATGTGAAATAAAAAACCGAGCCGTTTCCATGCTCAGACTCAATCCATATACGTCCTTTATGACGTTCAACAATCCTTTTGCATATAGCCAGACCTATCCCTGTACCGGGGTATTCTTCCTTGTTGTGAAGCCTCTGGAATATCACAAAAATCCGTTCCTTGAATTGCGGGTCTATGCCGATTCCATTATCTTTAACTGAAAATAGATACTCATTATCTCTTTTTTCTGCTGAGATGTGAATCCTTGGAGGTTTGTCCCCGGAGAATTTAATCGCATTGTCAATCAGGTTTTGAAACAGCCGGAGCATTTGATTTGAATCAGCCGCCAATACAGGCAGGGAGTCGTTTGAAATTAATGCACAGCTTTTTTCTATTGCTACCTGAAGGTTGATTCGTGTCTGTCCCAGAATTTCCTCAAAATCCGTTTCTCCAAAAGGGTTACCGCGTGTCTGTATCCTTGAATAGTTCAGCAGGTCATTGATTAATCTCTGCATACGGTTTGCCCCGTCTACTGCAAACGAGATAAACTCATGGGCATCAGCATCAAGTTTATCTTTATAGCGTTTGGCCAGAAGCTGGGTAAAGCTGGCGACCATACGAAGAGGCTCCTGCAGGTCATGGGAAGCTACATAAGCAAATTGCTCAAGCTCTGCATTGGAGATTTTTAACTCGTCGGCATATAACTGGACAGTTTCCTTTTCTTTTCTCAAAGATTCTCTTGAATCATTTATTACTTTAATAGAATCCCGATGTCTGGTCACAAAAATAACGGCTGACCATATACTGAAAAGGGCAAGGAGCCTGTTTGCAATAACTATTGAAAGTTTTATGCCCCCCTGCGGCGAAAGAAAGAAACCGAGGATAGTTAATATTGAAACAATTACGCCTGCTATTACTATGTGTCTTCGTTCAGGGAATTTGAATGAAAGCAATATGATAGCAATGTAAGGAATCGCCGCCGCTACCCCAAGCGGAGTAAGCATGTCCAGTACAAATATTCCAATAGTCAGAAGGATAGCATATATTACAGACTGATTAATCTTAGGTTCTTTTGTACTCAATATAGCCGTCCGGAGTCGTCAGCAAAAGCTGAAGGAAAATAACAGTTGAAAAATATGAAGAAATATAGCATAAAGGAGGGAGTTAATCAATTTTGGAAAGGATGATGAAAATCAGCGGGACAAGAAAGTCCCGCCTATCCTCATAGATTTGGATAGGCGGGGTTTTCTTACCCCGCCGGAAGGGATTTTCGGATGAACCCACATGAGCCTTCGGCTCACAAAGGGCAATGAAAACCCCACCCTCACCCGGCCCTCTCCCTGAGGGAGAGGGGGCTACGTTGATTCCCTCCCCTTCAAGGGGAGGGGTAGGGTGGGGATGGGGTTGAT
>JACRGV010000161.1 GCA_016212215.1 Nitrospirota bacterium | reverse complement strand
CGTCATGAGCCGGTGGCTCACAAATGGCAATGAAAACCCCACCCTCACCCTAACCCTCTCCCTGAGGGAGAGGGGGCTATGTTGATTCCCTCCCCTTCAAGGGGAGGGGTAGGGTGGGGATGGGGTTGATTTTCGGATGAACCCTCATGAGCGGGGCGCTCACAAAGGGGCATGAAAATCAGCGGGACAAGAATGTCCCCCCTATCCTCGTAGAAATGGATAGGCGGGGTTTTCTTACCCCGCCGGAGGGGATTTTCGGATGAAATTGGATCAGAAAAAGATTGACTTTGCCAAGCGATACTTTGGTGTTGAGACAGAGCAGAAGGCCATTGATATGGCGCTTTCTATGTTAATGGAGGAAGATCAGATTGTGAAAGCCATGAAGTCCTTAAAAGGTGCTCTGAAGGGTGATAACAGAAAATGGCCGTACCTGTAGCAGGGGAAATTATTATTGACACTAATGTCTTTGTTGATGTTTTATATATTGCCAGCCCTAATCCGGAACGAACGATTTAAAAAGCAGATTTTTCTTCATCTAATGTAAATATTCAGAAACATTTCAGAAACATTTTTCCTGTTGCAATTAAAATCTAAATAAGATAAATTTTGAAGCTAACAAAATATTAGCTCTGCTTGGAGGTGTCAGATGCCGGAGTTTAACCAGAGAGAGTATCAGACAGTAGTGCTGGCTGGGTTGCTGCATGATGTGGGGGATTAGGTGATAAAAAAAATTATCTTTGAAATTGAAACTATTACACCTATGTTTCTGGCAGGGGCGGATCAAAGCAAGGCTGAACTACGTCCCGCAAGCATTAAGGGATTGCTGCGCTGGTGGTGGCGGGCGTTGCAGGCGGAGTCTAATCTTGAGAGGCTGAAGGAAAAAGAAAATAAAATATTTGGGAGCGCTGCGGAAGGTGAAGGAGGCGGAAGCAGTTTCTCAGTCCGAATAGCACATGATGGGGTGCTCAATTCTGTAAAGAGCAAATTTCCGGATCCTCCTACATATCGAGTACCTGTAGTAGGTAAGAATTTTAAAATTAACATCCTGGAATACATAGCTTATGGGACATATGAATATAAAAAGGGGGATGGAAATGTCTTTACACGGGAATATTTCCCTCCCGGGGTAAAGTTTTCCGTTATTATAATTTTTTATAAAGAGAATTATATAAATGAAGTATTACAGGCACTGTATGTTTTTAGTTTGTTCGGAGGTATAGGTTCAAGATGCAGGAATGGCTTTGGTTCTTTCGATATCTTAAACAAAGCGAACGCATTTCAGGATATAAAAGATTATTTATCAATTGATAAGCCATATGAAATACAAAATCTTCGCAAATTTGTCAAGCCCGTTGATAGTACATCTTATTCTTCATTTGCTAAGCGGGTTAAGATTTTCAGAACTAAGGATGTCTTTAATTCTGCTTATGATTCAGTGGTAGCCGTTGGGAAGATTTATAAAAATGCAAGAAGTAAACTGGAGCTAAGGCACCAGTTTGAAGAAAGACAATATATTGGTGCACCCATTGTTGAAAAAAAGATAACACGTTCATTCCTCGAACGCCATGCTAAACCTTACTTCATGAAAATTACTAAGGAAGGATCTAAATATCGTTCCTATGCTCTGTATTTGCCCTCGGAATACTGTAGGGGGAAAGAAAAGGATGATAAAAACAAAAATCCTATTAATCATTCATCTGTAGATAAAAAATTTGGAGAAGTATGTGACAGGTTTAACAATTTTCTTTCCGAGGATATGGAAACTATATTGTAATTATTGGAGAACAATATAAATGGATAACCAGTTGCTTATAAAGAAAATCCAGGCGATCCTTCATGACCCGCCTGAGAAGCCTATAATACTCGGCAGGATTGGCCATGAAGGCAGGGCTAAAGATTTAATGGCTGAAATCATGGGGAAAGGCGATGCGAAAATCCCTGAAGAAGTAAGGACCGCTGACCATATTGCATCTGCTGCTGACCGTATCAACCTGCCGAAAGACGAAGGATTCATCTCTGATTTTCGCAAAAATCCTGTGATTATCCACCCTCTGTCAGGTAAGGGCTTTGACCTCAAGAGTCTTGCACAAGTTGAAATAGGAGAAATTACTGCGGCCGTTGATAGAAGTTTTGTTTATCTGTCAGACAAATATGAAAATGATATGGAAAAGCTCTATCTTGCCTTATGGAGAGAACTGCTTGACCTCCTGATAAAAAAACCTGAAAAACAGTCACGGTTAGGTCAGTTGTGGGAACTGCTACCTGCTGATACGAGGATACCTGACCACTCAATCTGGGAGCATAAACGGATAACATCTGCTATTGCCGGTGCACTGCCGAAACCAGCGTTTCTACTTTTTGCTATAGGGCCGGTGCAGGAGTTTATTGCTGCTGCACGAAAGACGCAGGACTTGTGGGCAGGCAGCTATCTTCTATCCTATTTGTCATGGAGTGCTATGAAGGTTGTGTCTGAGAAATTTGGCCCTGACAGTATGATATTCCCTGACCTTTGTCGCCAACCGGTGGCAGATCTGTGGCTAAGAGAAAAGGGGCTTGAATTTGAAGGGGATATCGGCAGAGAGGAGCTTTCTTCACCGACCCTTCCAAACCGATTTTTAGCGATCGTTCCTGAAAGCTCTGTTGCAGACATTGCCAATAAAGCGAAGGAAGCAGTCAAAGAGACCTTCCGCTCAGTCTGCAATGCTGTAAATGACAAGATGGCTGAGGAACTCGAAATATCTTCTGGTGAATGGGATGCTATCTGGCATAGGCAGACAGAAGATTTTATTGAAACTTATTGGGCGGCTACGGCAGTGGATAATTACACGGAGTTCCTAAGCACTTATAAATCATTATTGGATATTAAACCTGATTGGAAATTTGACAAATTGTTTAAAGAATATGAAAAGGGCTTTGCCACAAATATTGGAACAGTTTACGGGCAGATTTACAGTTTGACCGAAAAGGCGCTCGGCAGCAGGAAGGCAGTAAGGGACTTTAAACAGCAATCAGAGCCAAACTACAAATGCACACTGTGCGGGGTGAGAGAACCTGTGCATCCCGGAATATATAAGGACAAAAGTTGTCTTAACGAATTCGGCGCATTAAAAGGCTTTTGGCAGGATACTGTTATGCCAGTGTTCCCACAGATAAGAAAATCTGAGAGGTTATGTGGAGTGTGCGTCACAAAGAGGCTATCGTCAAAATATTACTTTAAAGACATTTTAAAGTTTGACATAGTTGATAACTTTCCATCAGTCAGCATGGTTGCTACATCGGCTTTTAAACTGAGAGTGATTGAAAATATCAGCTATAACAATCTTGCAGTAAAAGTTGACCAGTTTGTTAAAGGGGTTCAGGAACTTGTTGCTGACCGCTGGTCAGGGATACCGATGCCGATGGTTATTCGTGCCTGCAGGGATGAGATATGTAGAGACTTTGCAAGGATTGAAGGAGATTGGCTTTATAAAGAGGCATTTGACGATAAAAAGGCATTGTTGGAAGAAAATAAAAAGAGATTTCAAGACGATGAATATACCTTTAATAGGCTTATAGATAATGCCAGGAAAAAGCAGCAAGACCTGTTTGCTGCAATCAAAGAGTTTGATAAAGGTAAAGATAAAGACAAACAAATAGGCAGCCCATCTACATACTATGCTGTTCTCCTCATGGATGGAGATAATATGGGCAAGTGGCTGGCAGGCGAAATAGCCCCAACGATTGAAAATATATTACACCCTTCAGTTAGAAATTCTCTTGATACAAGATGGGATGAATTGAAAAAAATGGAGAGACCCCTTAACCCATCGCTCCATCTTGCCATGAGCAAGGCGTTACGGGACTTTTCGCTGAAGGTGGCAAGGGAGATAGTTGAGAAAGGCCATCTTGGAAAGCTTGTTTATGCAGGGGGAGATGATGTACTTGCCTTTGTAAATCTAAGAGACTTACCTGAAGTTATGAGAAAATTAAGGGCATATTTTTCAGGCAGCCTCAAGTCAGATACTGAAACTAATAAAGTGACCATAGACTTTAAGAATGGTTCCGGTTTTATTCCAGTTGATGATAAAGGCTATCCTCTTAACGTTGACAAGCACGAAAGGCACATTAATGGTTTTATGTCTTCTATGGGAACAAAGGCTACTGCAAGCATGGGGATAGTCATTGCTCACCACTCAAGCAATCTTTCCAAGGTTCTGGAAGAAGTGCGGGGTTGTGAAAAACATGCAAAGAAACTGAAAGACAAAAATGCCTTCTGTATTGCCCTTGCCAAGCGTGCCGGAGGGACAGAATATATTAAGGCAAAATGGTATTACGAGGATTTTCATGAAAGTATTCCATGGCTAATAGAATGGGCAGATGCTTTTCATAATGATAACATTTCACCGAAGTTCGTTTATACATTCAGGACAGAGACAAAAGGGCTTGAGTATGAAGACTCTAACGGCAAAAAAAATAGATTGCCGGAAGAGGCTATCGGGCTTGAACTCCAGCGTATAGCAAAAAGACAGACAAAAGGCAACAATCACGATAAAGTGGAAGATTTGATTGACGGGCTTATGCAACTTCATTCCGGTGGATTGTCAATTGACGACCTCGGTAAGTTCCTGTCGGTTGCAGCATTCCTCGGAAGGGAGGGGAACAGATGAGATTGTTCATAGAGCCTAATGACATCCTGATGTTCAGGGATGGTAGGCCCTTCTCAGGTGGTGATGATTACTTTGCGCGTGGGACGTTTCCCCCTCCGCCTTCAACGGTTTATGGGGCTTTACGTTCTCATATTCTAAGTACTTCATGGCCGGAATACAACAAATTCGCTTTGGGGAATGACACAATTCCCGAACAGGTTAAAAATGAAATTGGCACCAGTACATCAATCGGTAATTTGGCGATAAGGCAGTTTGTCGTTGCAAAGAAAGAAGGAAATGGTGTTGTGCAATATTTCCCAATGCCAAAGGATGTCGCAAAGGAGAAAGGGGAAGAGAACAACGATCTGCATGTTCTGAATCCTGATGACAAACTGCAAGGTCACATCATGACTGACCTGCCTACGGGTTTGCAGCATCTATGGTATCCGTCTGAAAAAGCACTTGAATCTGTTACAGGCTTTATGTCCAATTTAATGATGGCTGAATATCTTTCCGGAAAAACACCTGATAAATGGACAGCGAACAAAGAATTATATGAAACTGAAGAAAGAACCGGTATCCGCAAGAACAGGCCAAAACGGAGTGTTGAGGAAGGTGGACTTTATAGTGTTGAATATTTCAGGCTGAATAAAGATGTAGGATTTTCTGTTGAGGTTGAAGGGACACAGTTGTTGCCTCCTGAATCCGGCATGTTGAGACTCGGAGGTGACAACCGCACAGCATTTTACTCAAAGGCAGCATGGAATAACATCCCTGTTGAAACCATCAAGAAAAAGGTGTCTGAGACAGGCAGGTTCAAGATAGTCCTCACAACCCCTGCGATATTTACAAACGGATGGCTCCCATGTGGCATAGACAATAAAACAATGGAAGGTTCTCTGAACGGCATAGAGATAAAGCTCATCACTGCATGTATTGGGAAGCCCATTGGCATCGGCGGCTTTGACCTTGTGAAGGGCAGGCCAAAAGATATGAAAAAGGCAGTTCCGGCAGGCAGTGTGTATTACCTTGAACTCAAAAGCGGCAGCTTGGATGAGCTTTTCAACGGGATGTGGCTTAAATCAATAAGCGATGAGAAGGCTCAGGAAGGCTTTGGAATAACCTTGATAGGAGGATACTGATAATGTTTAAGAAAGCAAAAGTAATGTTTATCTATACAGAAACATCCCTTCACTGCGGCAGCGGTACAAGCCTTGTAGTGATTGACCTGCCGATACAGCGAGAGAAATATACTGATTATCCTGTCTGTCAGGCGTCGGGTGTAAAAGGCGTGGTGAGGGAATGGTTTGAGGTTAACAAAGCAAATGAGGGAGATAAAATCAAATGGACATTCGGCCCAGATTTTAGTAGCAAAAAAGAAGAAAACGATGCCCATGCTGGAGCAGCCACATTTACCGATGCTCGGCTTTTGCTTTTCCCAGTCCGCTCGTTAAACGGCGTTTTTGCCTATACAACATCACGCTTTGCGTTGAGCAGGCTGAAAAGGGATTTGGAAATGGCTGGCGTCAAAGTTGAGTGGACTGTTCCGGCGGAGTCAGGGGATGACAAGATATTTGGAGTTCAGAGCAGCAAGATAAAGGACAGCAACGACAAGGTTGTGCTTGAGGAATATACCTTTGACTTTCATATAGACGACAGCGTTAAGAAGATTGCTGAATGGATTGCTTCCAAAGCTATTCCACCAGGCGACGAATACCAATTTTGGCGTGATAAAGTGAAGACCGACTTACTCATTCTGCCGGAGGACGCCTTCAGGGATTTTGTAAAGCTTTCAACAGAAGTGCAGGCAAGGATTCAGATTGATAATGAAACAAAGACGGTCAAGTCAGGCGCACTCTTCTATGAAGAAGCCCTTTCGTCTGACTCATTGCTTTACTCAGTTGTTATGGCGCATGACCCAGCATGTAATAGCGATAAAAGACCTGAAGGATTGAAGAATGATAATGAAGTTATGGCCTTTATTTCGGCAATAGATACCAAACGTCTCCAATTCGGTGGGGATGCAACTATCGGCAAGGGGATTGTGAATGTCAATCTCCTGAATGGAGTGGCATAATGATAGTCTCTAAAGAACAGGAAAGAGCTAAAATGGCATGGGAGTTGGCAAACGATGTTCCTAACAATCTAATTGATGATTATGCTTCTTTAGTTAAAAGTGCACCAGTCATGATTCTTACTAATGGTTTAGGGCAGGCACTTGCATTTATTATCTCTAAATCAAAGAGCAAGGAATATAGTCTTCTCTATGATCATCTTAATAAATGGCTTGCTGGCAATGTTGTCTGGACTCAAAATGAAGATATTTCAAATGACTTAATTGAACGGGTGATTCATGAAAAATCTCAGGGCTATAGAATGGCAACAGAGGAAGCCTTGGCTTTTCTTGCATGGGTCAAGAGATTTGCGACTGCTTTGGCAAAAGGGGGAGATTGATGAAACTGCCATTGCCTGCTGAAACGAGAGAGATTTTCAATGATGAAGAAAAGATACTTGGAGCAAGTAATATAGGATTGCTTTTTAATAAATATGTTTACTGTTGGCAGACTGGCTGGCAAATGAATGAAGAACATATTAAAGGTTTTCGGAAAAGTATTGCGGAGTCTGTTTCAAAATTAAAATTACCCAAGGATAAAGATTATGTTGCAGCTTTAAATCGCCGTCACAGAACAGTAATAGAAAGCTTAAACCATTCCGGCTGGCACATTGAATTATTTGAACTAACTACTGATACCCGCCTCATCATCGGACTCGGCGGAACAAGCGTTATAGAAACAGGAATGACACTGCATCCGCTTTACGGCTTTCCGTATCTTCCAGGAAGCGGATTGAAAGGGCTTGCAAGGGCTTATGCTGAAATTGCTATTGAACACGAGCCTACTGAAGAAGCGTTCAGGAAAGAACTCAAAAAGATACTTGGATCGGATTACAAAGACCCGCAACTTGCTTCAGAGAATACACAAGGTAAGGTATTCTTCATGTATGGATTGCCGACATCATTCCCCAAACTTGAACTGGACATTATGAATCCTCACTACGGCGATTATTATCAAGGTAAAACCGATAGCAAGGGCAATGCAATTCCACCGGCAGATTATCTCAATCCAGTACCAGTGACATTTCTCACCGTGGCGAAAGGAGAGAAGTTTTCATTTGCTATCTTTTCAAGAGAGAAAGAACTTGTTAACAAGGCGAAAGAATGGCTCATGGGTGGACTTACAGAACTTGGCGCTGGCGGCAAGACAAATGTGGGGTATGGCTATTTTCGATCAGCACATACATCTAACATCGAGAAAGTAAATAATAAACATCAGGGCACATCGCAAAATCCTGTACCCCAAACTACCCTCTGGCAGAACGTCTCCCTAACATGGTATCCAGGAAATACCACTCTGACAGCAACAACTAAAGATAATAAGGCAGAACTAAAGCTTGGTAGTGACCGGGGAAAAGTTCCTGAGAATTTGCATAAGAAACTATTTGTTAAAAGAGAAACAGTTAAAGCGGACGTAACGGTTGAATTAGATGGCAATATAGTTAAAATTATTAAAATTGAGGTTCCATCTTAAACAAGATGCCGTTTAAAAAACCTATAATAATGCTGACTGCTGGTTCGGTTTTTTATGTACAGGAAAGCATTAAACCATTTTATGGGCGAATAGTGGAAGGGGTTTCTCCAAGTAAACCAGAGGTTGTTCATTATGGATACGCGTTTAGTGTTCCAGTAAAGATTGATATTTAATATAATAGGAAGTTTTTTATTCTACATATTATAATACGCTTAACAATAAGATTATGGATACAAATCAACATATAGACTACTGGCTTAAATCAGCCGCTCATGATCTGGAAGCTGCCGGGTCCCTTTTTCAGAACCATAAATATGACTGGTGCCTTTTTATTGGACAGAAGAACAACTTTCAAAGATTAAGGAGCTATATCAATGGCTGTTGTCACAGATGAAATATTAGAAAAGGTTAAGATGTTTGTGGCTATAGTATTGGATAGCGGACTTCATCTTGAGAGGGTTATATTATTCGGGTCGTATGCTAAGGGTATGGAGAGCAAATGGAGTGACATTGATGTTGCACTTGTTTCAAGGGATTTCTCGGGTATAGGGTTCTATGACAGGAAAAGGGTAAATCCATATTTGATAAAGATAGATTCACGTATAGAACCGCATCCATTTAAACCTGAAGACTTCAAAGAGGATAATCCTTTTGTGAGAGAGATACTTGAAGGTGGCGTAGCAATAAAATTACCTTATTAGTAAGAAGTTTCACAGGCCACAGGATATAGCCGACACATTTTACCTTAAGAAAATCACGGATGAGTGGAAAGATGAAAGATAAACCGTTACTTTATTACAGGACAAGAGAAGAGATAGAAGCCTACAGGAAAAAACCTGTTTTAGAAAAACTTAAATGGCTTGAAGCCCAAATGGAGTTCTTTTGCAAGGCGATGCCTAAGAGGGCAAAGGATATTAGAGATAAGTTAAAGAGAGGGGCGTTGTGAAGGAAAACATAAGTCATCTGGTGAATAATAACGTTATAACTGTGGGGCTGCTGAAAACTCTTCAGGCAGCACAAAGGCGCATCAGCGGTGAGTTTAATGTAGACAGGATTGTACTGTTTGGTTCTGTTGCCATGGGGCAGTTTGATGAGGAGTCGGATGTGGACATCCTCATTGTCCTTAGAGATATTCCAAGTCACAGAATTCGCAATCGAATATCCACTATTATCCTCGATATTAATCTTGAGTATGATGCTAATCTTAGTGGCTTGGTTGTAGACAAAAAGTCATGGGATGATGGCCCCTTGTCAGTGTTGCCGATTCACGAAGAGGTAGAGCGGGAGGGGATTTTGATATGACTGAAAGTAATGCAAGGGCAGAAATGTATAAGAGGTGATTTACTGTATGCCAAAAGATACGGAATTTAAAAGTCATGTTATGTTTTGTAATGCCACTGGCAACAATACTATCAATATGATTCCTGCCTTACAATTAGGCATAAGATCTGTATTTATAATCTCAACAGAATATACGGAAAAGGGCCTTACACAGAGACTTATTGAAGTATTGAAGAATTATAAAATTGAATCAAAACGGTTAATAATAAACAAGGGTCTTGAGAAGGATATTATTTCACTTACCGCATTCCTGCTGGATAAAGCCACGAATTGTGAAAAGATAGCTTGGAATATTTCTGGTGGACAAAAGATTCCCAATATTGCTTTTCTTGACGTTTTTAGAAAACGAATTGATGATGGCTGTAAAGAAGATGTCATACTTTATACAGAAGCAAAGCCACCAGAGATATGGATATTGGGGGTTAACTATCAACCAGAGCATTTCCGAAGCAATGCAGACCTCAGTTTATCAGACATATTACACTTATATGGCTCTACAATTGACGAAAGCACTGAGTTATATCCATCACCATCTGCAGAAGTTTTAAAAAAAATACATACCGGCAGACTGGCGATTCAATATTTTAAGGATTATGAATGGTTCAGGGAGATTTTTTTTACTTCCATGAAGCCTCTTTATGCTTATGCAAAAAATAGAAAAGAAGTGGAAGACTTAGTAAAACGTTCGTTAAATGAGGCAAAACCTACTATTGCTGAAATAGGGCTTACTATGACTGGATATGAGAATTTTGTTAAGGATATGGACAGTTTTATTGGGGAAATAATTAAGGGCACTATACGTATTGAAGAGGCTCAAAAAAAAGCAAAAAGATTAACAATTCTGGGTAAACCACAAGAGCTATACAATAATTACTGGAACTCTATAAAAAAGAATGTTGTGGAGAGAGTGATAGAAAACATTGAACATGAGAGAGAAAAGTTGTTGCAAGACCCGGTCAAGGAGGAACAAAAGGGAGAAATTATTTCCGCAGTACGATCTATAGGAGGAGAAATAGAGGATATATCAGGGAACATATTTTACAAAAATGACTTAAAGCGGCTTTCTAACTTTAAGCCAGGAATCTTATTTGAATGGATGGTCGCCTCCCACATAGCCGATGTAATTCAAGAGAACGATAATGTTAAAAATAGCATTGTTAGTATACACATGGGGGTTAAGACGAAGAAAGCAGGAGATCCTGGCTCCAAAATAGATACCGAGATTGATATAGTAATAACAACTAAATTTGGTACCCTGCTATTTTTTGAAATGAAGACTTATGAATTTTCCGGGGACATTGTCAAGAGCAAAGAAAACACTGCCTATAAAAAAAGTGGGCCCTATGGAAAGGCAATAATGGTTGGTCCTTTATTGAAATCAATGGTCCAAGAAAAAGAAAATGGAGAAAAGGTCTATCCACATTACATAGACGGCAAAATAAAAGACATGAAAGAAACAGCAGAGCAGAATAATGTTCAATATGTTTATATTGATGGGATAGACGTTATGTTAAAAAAGGAGTTATTTTGCAAACAATGACTGTTGTCATCAATATAGATACATTCTACATGAATACTCAAACTGCAAAATTAGCGGATATCCCTGCATACATCACAAAGGCACAGGAACTTGCCGGCAATGGCAATGACATTGTTCTCACAGGCCATGCCCCGATATGGCTTTATCTCAAGATTGCCCATGCCCTGCATGGCAAGGCACGGAAGCTGGTTTACCGGTCGCCGGTGACAGGGGATGTTGCGATCTTTGATCATTCGCCTGATTAGTGGGGCATTATCAAGATTAGGCAGTCCCTTGACTTGTTTGCAAGACAATCTATAATTGCCTCTGGAGGAAAAATAAAATGACTGAATTGAAGATTAAACTCACTGAGGAGGATCAAAAGGCTCTTGAAGATCTTGCCCGTGAGAATGCAACAGACCCTGAGACATTGGTACATACCCAGATTGTACATTTTATCAGGACATATCAGGGTAAAGGGTTGACCCCTGAATTGAAACAACATCTTGCCGCAAGTATTAAAGAAAACATGAACCTCCTTAAAAGGCTGGCATAGTGATCTATCTTACCCTTGAAGACCTTTTAGAGATACACAAGAGTGTTATTGAAAGCACCGGCGGCTCGGAAGGAATACGCAGTATTCAATTATTGGATTCCGCTGTTGCACGGCCACAAGCCACATTTGGAGGCGTAGACTTATACCCCTCTCTGCCGGAGAAGGCGGCTGCATTACTACATTCCGTTATTTCTAATCATCCTTTTGTAGATGGTAATAAACGTACAGGATTTACTGCTATGGATGTATTTATCCGGCTGAACGGCTTCCACCTAACAGCAGGTGAAGATGAGAAATATGGCTTTGTTATAAGTGTTGCTACTGGAACGATTCCTTTCGCAAAAATGACTGATTGGATAGAACAAGAAGTAATAACAACTTCTTGAGATTCTTGCAATAGTCTTGGAAAAGAAGACCATTCGCCTGATTGATGTCATAGATATTTATCTATATAATAACCTACATAAATCTATAGGAAGATACGGGGGAGAATTATGGGCACTACAGCAAAACAGGCAAACTTTCTTTTACCGGAAGATCTGCTTGAAGATCTGAGAAATACGGTATCGAGGAGAGAGCAGAGCAAGGTTGTCGCAGATGCATTGAGAAAAGAGCTAAAAAGGCTGAAGTTAAAAAAGGCTATTGAGGGTAGCTTTGGTGCATGGAAGGTGAATGACCACCCTGAGTTAAAGAGTGGAACAGAGGCTTATCTCAAGGGGCTTAGGAAATCAACCAGACTCACACGGGCAAAATGAAAAGCACACTTATAGATATTAGGTATACTGATAAATTATGAAACCCATTTCTGATGCAGAAGTAGAAAAAAGAATAAAAGCGTGGGCGGATGTGACTATGCTGTCAATAGAACTGAAGCGGGCCATGATGAGAAAAAGGTATCCTGAGCTTACGGAAGATGAACTCAGAGAGTTGGTTAGAAAAGAACTTTCGGTGTTGAAGGGTACTTAATGCCTGATAATCCACTTGTACAATACCTTAAAGAACTATGTCTGTTCCTTGATAATTCCGGCATTGAATATATGCTAGTCGGGGGATTGGCCGTTGGGATATGGGGAGAACCGAGGGCAACGGTTGATATAGATTTTCTAATTTCATTTAACCTTGATGATTTTGCTGTCCTCAGGCAGAAGAAAGACAAGAGTAATGCCTTTGTTTTTATACATGATAAGCCTATGACCTTTGATAGGGTATCATTGCTGAGGACTACTCTGAAAAGTAATCTTGATGTCTTTGTTGATTTCCTGTTTGCAGATGATGATTTTCAGAAAGAAGCATTGAGCAGGAGGCAGGCTATTAATATTGCTGACTTCACAGTCAATATTCCTACTCCGGAAGATTTAATTTTATTAAAACTTATAAGCGGCAGAGAGCAGGATTTACTTGATGCAAAAAAGGTTTTTATAATGCAAAAAGCTCATCTTGACATGAAGTATGTTCAGAGATGGTCAGAAAAACTGCAGGTTAAATTACCATTAACAGGATGAAGCTCAAACTGATTTATTGGCCGCTGGTTACATGTGATCTTATCATATATGATCATTAGCATGATTAGGTAAAAAGAATATGCCCACATAGCAACATTTCTGCAACGTTTTTCCTGTTGCAATAAAATTTCAAACAAGATATATTCCTAACTGCAATTAGAATCAGCACAACATTTCCAACCCTGAAGCTACATCATTGAACAAAAATAACGGAGTTTAGATGGGAAACATTGACCAGAGAGAGTATCAGACCGTAGTGCTGGCGGCGTTGCTGCATGATGTGGGTAAGATGCTGCAAAGAGGAAGTTTTGGCAGCCTTGATACAAAGGGACAGCATCCTCAAGTCTCATCTGATTTTGTTGGTGCATTTAAAGGTTTCTTTTCAAGATTTGTAGACTTTGACTTATTTAAAACTCTTGTTCAACGCCATCATGAGCATGCAGGTAGTTTCAAAGATAATTTGCTTTGCCAAAATGCCCCTGAAGAATATAGGGCATTGAGCTACCTTGTAAGCCGTGCAGACAATTACTCATCATCTGAAAGGGGTGAAAGAGCAGATTCTTATCAGGACTTCAAGGCAACTCCACTTGTATCCATATTCAGTCGTATTGAGATTGACAAACATCTCCCTGAAGTACAGCGATACAGGCTTAATCCTTTAATGTCGGAAGCCGCCTTCCCGGATAAGTTTGTCACTTATGAAGAAAATGAGATGAATTTACATCTAAGGAAATTTGGTGAAGAATTTAAGAATTTTGTTGATGCTATAGGCCAGTCCGACTTTGACATTATATATTCTCATCTCATGACAATATTAATGCGGTATTCATGGTGCATTCCGAGTAACACACAGGAGGAGGTGCCAGATGTTTCGCTTTATGACCATCTAAAGACGACCTCTGCTATTGCAGCGTGTCTTTATCAATACCACTATCCCAATTTTAATGAAGTCGAAATTAAAAATGATAAAACTAATAAATTTATTCTTTTAGTTGGCGATCTATCCGGTATTCAGAACTACATATTTAACATAACGCATGTCGGAGCCGGAGGGGTTGCTAAAAGATTGAGGGCACGTTCTTTTCAACTTAATATTATCTCAGAAATTATCAGCCATAAGATATTACATACCTTTAATCTGCCATTGGCAAACATACTTATGGTATCTGGCGGTAAATTTTATATATTACTACCTAATATCAGTGATGCAAAAAATAGAATAGAGTCAATTAAAAAGGAAACTGACTTATGGTTTTTTAAGAATCTAAATGCTGAAATTAATCTGAATATTACAACAATGCCTTTATCAGGCGAGGACTTTAATGATTATAAGGTAGTGATGAATAATATTAGTCAGTTATTACAGCAGGAAAAGAAAAAACCAATTAACAGCTTATTATCAGAAAATGGCTTATGGAACGAAGATATTGCTTTATTGGATATTGATTTTGGTGAAGAAGAAAAACTTTGTAAAGCATGCAAGAAGTTTCCGGGTGAATATAATAAAGAAAATGATTATTACATCTGTAGCCGGTGCTTTGATGATCAACGGATAGGTACGTTGTTACACACTTCTAACTATGTTAGTTTCTATAAAGATAATAAAGGGGAGTTCAAAGGGCCTTTAGGTTATTCTTTTGATCTGAAAGAGTCATCTAAGGGGGTATATTTAGTTATGTCAATTGGTGGGCACTCTCCTGTTTATAATTATCCATATAACTTCAGATATATTGCGAATTATATTCCTGTATTCATTGATGAGGATTATTGCAGTAAATGCCCACAGAAAAATAAGTGCATAAATATAGAACAGGTTAAAAAAGGTCAGCCTCTCTTTTTTGAATGTATAGCCAATGAAAGCCAAGGGAAAAAGATGCTTGGATACTTAAAGGCTGATGTAGATAACTTAGGGGCTGCATTTGCTTTTGGATTGAAAGAAAAGAGTACCATTTCACGTGTCTCTACAATGAGTCGTATGCTGGATGTATTCTTCTCAGGTTTTATGCAGAAACTTATTGAAGATGATTTTCCTGAAATCTATACTGTCTATTCCGGCGGGGACGACATCCTTGTCATAGGCCCATGGGATTCAATAATAAAATTTGGAGAAGAGCTAAATTCAAAATTTAAGAGGTTCACCGGTAACAATGAAAATCTTACGCTTTCTGCAGGTATTGCCTTTGTAAAACATAACCATCCGGTCTTCAGGAGTGTTGAAATGGCTGACAATGCCCTTGATAATTCAAAAGATAATAAAGATAAAGAAAGTCTAACAGTATTTGGGCAGACAATAAAGTGGTTCATGCTTTCTGAAATTATAAAAGAGTCAGAGAAGTTAGAGGAATGGCTAAGACAAAATCAACTTTCTTCTGGGTTTGTTAATAACCTGCTTATTTATTCACAGATGAATAATTCATTTAAGAAGACAGGCAGAACTGAGCATCTACGATTTCTGCCGCTAATGACCTACGATATTGCGAGAAACCTGCCGTCTTTATATGATAGAGACCCAAAGAAGAAAGAAATAAGGTTATGGGCTGAAAGCCTCAAGAATTTAAATAGCCCAAGATTACATCACCTTGGAATAATATCCAATTATGCTTTAATGGCAAACAGGGGTAAGAGAGATGAGTGACATGAAAAGAGCCTTTGAAAAGGCAGGAATAAAGGGAGGCGGTGGAGGAGAGATGAAAAAGAAGTGTGTGCAATGTCAAAAAGAATTTATCCCTAAAGAACCTCATTATAAGATATGTGAAGACTGCATTAAGAAAAAAAGATACGAAGCTACATCAGGATATGATAAACCCGCCGCAAGATTATCTAACGATTACCTTAAGGGTGGATATTTTGATGAGAACGGATATTTAAGGGTTGGGATATTTAAAGAAGATGCCAAAGAAGTTGCCAATGTGTTAGCTGCGTTAAGAATGACACCTACATCGTTAAGGGCTTTTTATAACAAATTAAAGGCAATAGAAAGCAGGTATAAAACTTCCAGTAGTAACTTTGATTCTATTAAACCAAATCTATATGCCTTTGAACGAGATGTCGCTTATCAAGTAAGCAGAGGAGTTGTATCAGAGGAGTTTCGTAAGTTTATAAATAAAAATTCTGAACTTGCCATTAAGGGACCAAAAGAGTTCAAGGGTTTTATTGAACACTTTTTGAGTGTGTTAGCATATTTCAAGGATGTATCAAGACAATAAACATAGGAGGTAGTTATTATGATAATAAAAAAGTTTATAGCGATTACAGGGATAATCCATTGCGAAGCAGGGTTGCGAATTGGCGGTACTAAAGAAGGCATTGTGGAACCAGGAGGTTCAGAGAATACTATTATCAGGCACCCTATTACATTGTTGCCGTATATTCTAGGATCATCAATAAAAGGTAAAATGCGTTCATTGTTGGAGTCTGATGCCTCAAGCGGGGCGCAAATTCTGGATGATGGAAAGCCATGCAAGTGTGGGAGATGTCTTGTTTGTAAAGTATTTGGCTCACATGGGATGAGCAATAAAGAAATTACCCGTATCTTAGTGCGAGATTGCTCAATAACTCCAGAATCTGAATCCGTGCTAAGAACTGCGCAGGAAGAAAGAGGTATTAATTTTGCTGAGATTAAAAGTGAGAATATTATCAATAGAAAAACTGGAACTGCGGCTGATAAAGGATTACGAACTCAAGAAAGAGTTCCTGCCGGTACAGAGTTTAACATGAATATAACTATTAAACTATTTAAAGACGATGATGAAGATAATATCTTAAAGATTGTGAATAAGGGTATAGACCTCCTCCAAAAAGATTATTTGGGTAGTTCTGGAAGCAGGGGCTATGGCAAGATTAAAATAAATAATTTAGAGATTAGAGAGATAAATTAGAAGAGGATATGAAAACATTTCGTTTGAAAATCAGACCTCACAGTAGTTTCCTGACGCCATGGCAGGCAGATACTATATTTGGAAGTCTTTGCTGGATTTTAGCATGGAGAGAAGGAACAGATGCCCTTACGAAATTTCTTCAGGAATATAAAAATGGTAATCCTGCTTTTGTGTTATCAGACGGATTTCCATGTGACCTGTTTCCAACTCCTCTACACATATCTTTGAGAAAGTCAAAAGGGGATAATATTGAAGAATATAAAAGAACCAAGGAACTAAAAAAAGTTTCGTGGTTGTCGCCGGAGGTGTTTGAGTCTGTGCGCAGGGGAGCGATAGAAATTGGAGCCACCGATGCCTATAAAGCAATTAAAACCTATACAACACTGCATAGTTCTATAAATAGAATCACAGGAACTACAGGAGATGAAGGTTCTCTTTTTGAACTCGAAGAATTTGCAATTGAATCAAGAGAATTAAAGGCAGACACGCTTTCAATTTATATTAAAATAAAGGATGGGTGGGAAGAAAGGGTTGAATCTTTGTTTAAGGATTTATCATTAATAGGTTATGGGAAGAAAAGGTCGGTGGGTAAAGGTAGTTTCGAAATAGTTGGAGCACTTGAGCCATATAATAAATTTGATAATTTTGGCGAGGCAAACGGATTTGTTACTATTTCTAACTTTGTTCCTGCAAAAGATGACCCTACTGATGGATTTTACAAGACAATGGTAAAATATGGGAAGCTAGGTGGTGAGTACACATTTAACGGGAATCCGTTTAAAAAACCTATAATAATGCTGACTGTTGGTTCGATCTTCTATGTGAAAGGAGATAATAAACCTTTTTATGGTAGAATGGTGGAAGGGGTTTCTCCGGCTAAACCAGAGGTTGTACATTATGGATATGCTTTTAGTGTTCCAATAAAGATTGATATTTAATTTGATATATGTGATAGATAGATAGAATGAATAGACCTAACCCACTTCTTTATTCCCGAACCTATGAGGAGATAGAGGCTTACAGAAAGAAACCTGTTTTAGAAAAACTCAAATGGCTTGAAGCCCAGATGGAGTTTTTTTATAAGGTGATGCCTGAGAGGTCTAAGGAGATTAGGGATAAATTAAAGAGAGGGGAGTTGTGAAACTCAAGGGCAACACATGAATGATACCTCACCGGAAATTGAGTCACTATTTTTTCAGATGATAATGAAGAAGAGCGGCCAGGAAAGAATGATGATGGGGTTTTCCATGTTCGATATGGCTCGAAGCCAGGTTGAGGCAGGGATAAGAGTAATTATACCTGATGCTGATGATAAGGTTATCCGGAAAGAGATATTCCTCCGTTTCTATGGGCATGAGTTTTCCCCTGATGTGCAGGAAAAAATACTGAAGCGGTTATTAGAAGAGCATCCTAAATCATTAAACCAAAAAGGAGTTGTCCATGAGCCATGTATGCCTTGTATCTGACCAGCCGATACCAAACCTAACTACAGTGTTACAGTTTAAACCGCATACAGTAATTCTTCTTGCAACTAAAGAAAGGCGTAAAGAGGCAAAACGGCTTGAAAAAGTTATCAGGCAGAAATGTGTTGAGGTTACAACAAAAGAGATAAGGGCTTATGACATAAACGATGTGGTTTCTGTTTCTGAAAATGTAATTAAGGACTTCACAGATGATGAAATAACTCTTAACATTACAGGAGGCACAAAAATAGGCACGATAGGAACCTTTCAGACCTTTTATTCAAGTGGTAAACCAATCTTTTATGTGAACACCTACGATAATGAGATTATAAAAGTATCGCCTGTCGAGGAAAAGATTCCAATTAATGTAGATATATCTATCAATGATTACCTTGCTGTTTATGGTTTCAATATTTCAGAGTATGTTAAAGAGGATCGTTATATCTCTGAAAGAAAACATATTACTGACACAATCGTTCAGCTTGCGATAAACAGACAAGAGCTTATTGGAGAAATCAATAGCAAGTTAAAAGATATTGATAAGGCAGTATATCCAATTAATATTACTCTGCGAGATGATAAAGATTTCATCAGGATCTGTGGGATACTCGAAAATCATGGATTAGTGCAAAGGAAGCGCCAAACAACAATTCAGATACCCGATATAGAGGCTGCTAAATATTTAAGGGGTTTTTGGTTTGAGGAGTATGTATATTTGACAGCAAAGTCATTAGATGTGAATGAGGTAAAACTCAATGTAACTGGTAAATGGGACACGACCGGCAAGAAACCTCCTAAAAATGAATTTGATGTTCTTATTTCAAAAAGAAATAGATTATTTTATATTTCCTGTAAAACTGCGAATCCTGATAGGTTTGTAGATGGGACTGATGAGTCTGTTGGGAAAGAATACCTATATGAGTTGGATGCACTTGGAGACCGTGCACTTGGCCTTTTTGGTAAGAAGATGCTTGCTTCTGCCAGACCTGTGACTAATGATTATGTTAAGAGCAGAGCTGAGGACATGAAGATTAAAATAGTGGATGGTAGAAATATAGCAACCCTGAAGGATAACCTGAAACAATGGCTGAACACATAATTATTGATTTAAGTACGCTCTACTCTGAAACAGACACTGCCAAACTCTCCGCCATGCCCGAGTACATCAACAAGACACAAGAACTTGCCGGCAATGGTAACGACATCATCCTCACCGGCCATGCCCCAATATGGCTCTATCTCAAGATTGCCCATGCCTTGCATGGTAAGGCACGGAAGCTGATTTACAGGTCGCCGGTGACAGGGGATGTTTCTATATTTGACCATTCGCCTGATTAGGTGGACGTTTTCAAGTTTGGGCACCCGCTTGACTTGTTTGCAAGACAATCTATAATTGCCTCTGGAGGAAAAATAAAATGACTGAATTGAAGATTAAACTTACTGAGGATGATCAAAATGCCCTTGAGGCGCTTGCCCGTGAGAATGCGACAGATCCTGAGACATTGGTTTATACCCAGATTGTACATCTTATCAGGACATATCAGGGTAAAGGGTTGACCCAGGTTCTGAAACAACATCTTACTGCAAGTATTAAAGAAAACATGAACCTCCTTAAAAGGCTGGCATAGTGATTTCTTAAACAGCAACATTTCTGCAACGTTTCTTTTGATGACTTCCTGAACAAATCCGAATATCCTGTCTTTATGAACAGGATTCTTTATCTTATCGCTTATGACATTTCAAATAACAGAAGGCTGAACAGTGTTCGCTATCTCCTCAAGGGATACAGCACGGGCGGGCAGAAGTCTGTGTATGAATGTTTCCTCACTGACGGCGAATTCCGGCAGGTCACAGGGAAGATCAAGAGGCTTATAAAAGCTGATGAGGACAGAGTTCATATATTTACAATGGATGGGAGAAGCAGGACACACGCACTGGGGATTGCTGTTCAGCCTAAAGATCCTGCATATTTCTATATAGGATGATTGTAGGAATAAGGGGAGAACCGTTATGAGCATAGGCTTATAAAGGAGAATTAAAATGAGGCCCCTCACCCGGAGCCCCCCTCCTTCTCCCCCCGCAAAGGAGGGGGGAGGAATTTGGTGGGAATTTACTTGCAGCTCTCCCGCCAGGGAAGAGGGAGTCTAAGGGTTATTCCCCCTCCCTTGACGGGAGGGGGGCAGGGGAGGGTGAAGCCGTGGGTACCTTATACATTGACAGAAAAGACCTCTACATCAAATTAGATGGCAATGCCCTCAGTTTTTATAACAACAATGAACGCGAGGGAATGGTGCCGATCAAACCGCTCAAAAGGGTGGTTGTGGTTGGGAATGTTACTTTAGAGACCCCTGTTCTGCACAAGTTATCGGATGAAGGGATAAGTGTGATATTCCTGTCAGGCAAGAGAACAAGGTTTTGCGGGATGCTTCACGGCAGACTACATAATAATGCACTGCTCCGGGTAAAGCAGTATGAAAAATCAATAACACCTTCATTAGAATTTTCCAGAGACATTGTTTCCATGAAAGTCACTGCTCAGGCGGACTTACTGAGGAATGCTATGACCACCCGCCATGACCTCAGGCTTCCGCTGAAGACTGCGATAGACACCTTGGAAAAGGTAATCCATAACATAACTAATGGAGACACCATTGATTCAATCAGGGGATATGAAGGCGGTGCTTCTGCATCATACTTTTCAGCATACACAAGACTATTCCCAGAATCCCTCAGATTCAAAAACAGAAACAGGCGGCCGCCGCAGGACCCTGTTAATGCAATACTATCATTGTGCTATACGCTTCTTCATTTTGAATTGGTGCGGGAGATTGAGGTTATCGGACTTGACCCGACTATAGGTTTTTATCATCAGTTTGAATATGGGAGGGAGTCCCTCGCGTGTGACCTTGTAGAATCCTACAGACCGGATGTTGACAGGTTTGTGTGGGATATTTTCAGGGAAAGGAAATTTACTGACAGGGATTTTTCCAATGAAGATGAGAGACCGGGGTGCTATCTGAAAAAAGAAAGCAGAAAGAGGTTTTATCCTTTATATGAAGAATGGGCACAGACTATGAGGTCAAAATTTGTTGAAGAAGTCAGAAGTCTTGCGAGGAGGATAATGGATGGACAAGACCCTTTACCTGAGTGAGAACAGGGGATTGGAAGTAATCAGAGACGGCCCTTCTGTGTGGGTTAAGGAAGAAGGCAAGGCAGGCCGGCGTATACCATCCAGATTGATAGGCCGGGTAATCATTATCGGCAATCTGAAGATGGATGCCGGTGTGGTAACACTATTTACTGAAAATGACATACCTGTTACTTTTATGAATATGCGGGGTAAAGAGGCTGCCGTTACCATTCCGTATAACCACAATCTGCCGAGGCATTATGAAGAGCAGAAGATCTTCCTTGAAAATGATGAGAACATAAAAAGATTTGAGATGTGGTTGTTTTCAAAGAGGAGGGATGCACAACTCAATACAGCAAAACGATTATCGCCGGATACTGCCTCCACTTTTACATCTCGGGGATTCAGGGAGTGTGACTATCAGGAGTTTATCAGGCAATACAAACCAAGGACAGAAGAGAAGTGGGATGTTGTAAAGGCTATTATAAACCATCTTGTAAGGGAGATGCTTATTGGAAGCATTATGAGAAGCGACCTTGACCCTCACATCGGTATCAGGCACAGGAGGCACAACTTTGGGCTTGCCCTTGATATTTGTTATACAATTGGGCCTGCGATTGATTTGCAGGGGATACAGTTTTTTGAAAGAAGTAAGGGAAGTAAGGAGAATGATTTTATAATTAAAGGTCAAGGTGGGTGGTCTGTATCAAAGGATGGCATGAAAGACATTATCCATCGTTTTGAGAATAGAAAAAAAATACTGCACGACCTGATTGAGAGGACGTTAGATGACCTGTTCGCCCTGATGAGGGAACTGCGTATTTAAGATTTTGCACAATTCCCTCTACCCCAGGGTTATTCCCCCTCCCTTGACTGGAGGGGCTACGAAAATCCCCTCCCCCTTGACGGGGGAGGGCCAGGGTGGGGGTGAGCTATGGAGCTTTACACATGCAATCAAACTATCTTGTATGTTATGACATAAAAGATGTAAAACGTCTTTCCCGCGTCTTCAAATATTTAAAGCAGAATGGTATTCATATTCAGTATTCTGTATTTTATTGTAGATTAACCTGGGAAGAATTGCTAAGATTGAAAGGCCGGTTAAAAGAACTCATAAATGAGAAGAACGATGACCTCAGGATATACCCGCTTCCTTCTGATTTAAAAGTAGAGATTATGGGATGTGGTGACAGGGTCCCGGAAGGTGTCAATATCTTTTTGCAATGACACACAACTGATAATAATAATTCCCTCCCCCTTGACGGGGGAGGGTTAGTGTGGGGGTGAGCTATGGAGGTGTTCAGGTGAACTGTCATGAAACAGAGGTTTCACAAAGGAAAACGAAAATCCCCCCCTTTGTTCAAGGGGGGGCTGGGGGGGTGATTTTCGAGTGAACATTACCTATCAAAAATTTCATTTCACCATCGAGGCAATAGATGAAGTCATCCTACCTTATTACAAAGGCTCCACATTCCGTGGCGGCTTTGGTATCACCTTTAAAAAGGTAGTGTGTGCATTAAAAAGAAATGACTGCAAAGATTGCATCCTTCGGCAGAGATGTGTGTATGCTTATGTATTTGAGACATTCCCTTTAACTCCCCCTAAAATCCCCTCCCCCTTGATGGGGGAGGGCCAGGGTGGGGGTGAGCAAGGGAGATTTTCTACAGAAGATTCCGGCTATATGGGAATGGGCAAATACCTTACAGTGCCCCACCCGTTTGTTATTCAACCTCCTGCTGAAACCCGCCAGAAATATAAGCCTGGAGAAATCTTAACATTCAGTCTGATCCTGATTGGCAAGGCTGTGGAGATGCTTCCATACTTTGTTTACACCTTTGAAGAACTCGGAAAAACCGGAATAGGAAAGGGGAGGGGCAGATATAAATTACTCAATGTTGAGAATGGTAAAGATACAATATATTCGATTGAAGAGAAATCTCTCAGGTCTGTTTCCCCTGATGAAATTTATCTGCCTGAGAATTTTGATTTTACTTCTGATAATTCAGACGATTCAATCTCATTAAGATTTTTAACCCCTGCAAGGATAATGTATCAGAGAGACCTTGCAGTTGATCTGATATTTCATATATTATTGAGAAGCCTTGTAAGGAGACTGGGCCTGTTATATTATTTCCACTGCGGCAATGAAGAACCATCATGGGGCTACAAGCAGTTGATAAAAGAAGCAGAAAAAGTAACTGCTGAAAACAAGTCATTAAAATGGTATGATTGGGAACGATTTTCAACAAGGCAGAATGTCAGGATGAAAATGGGAGGCATAGTAGGGGAAATTACTTACAGGGGAAAGATAAAACAATTCCTGTCGATCTTAAAAGCAGGAGAGATATTGCATGTCGGCAAGGGACCAAGCTTTGGATTGGGATGGTATGAAGTAATTTTACAAAAATTCCCTCCCCTTCAAGGGGAGGGGTAGGGTGGGGATGGGGTTGTTTTCTTGTAAATCAACATGAATCGTCCTACTCCCATACAGTTCTTTGAAAATTTAATATTGTTAGGAGGTGATTTCAGGAAAATGGAAGGACAACTTTTGGTTAATATAAAAAGTCGCACAAATTTGCACAACCCCTATTGTAACTTAATGATATTTAATAATATTAGCAATGGGGGCTATAGAATCACAGACCTCATTTAGAAGGGATTGCGACAGTACGAGTAGAACACAGTCTTCCTCAATGTTCATAGAATCACAGACCTCATTTAGAAGGGATTGCGACGGCTCTAAGCGGTCTCTCAATAACTCCATCCGGTTATAGAATCACAGACCTCATTTAGAAGGGATTGCGACCTTTTGTATCAATTTAAGACAAGAGATGCCTAAGGCTGAAATGATGTTGTGGTTAAAGCTAAGAAGCAAGGGATTAAGCTGTAGAAAACGATATAGAAAGACAAAAGATTATTGAAGCTTATGGGATTACTTTTTTTGCGTTTTACCAATCTTGATATTTATGAGAATCTTGAAAATGTATTGGACAGGATTGATATAGAGATGAGAAAAGATACCTCCCCTAACCCCTCCTTGTAAAGGAGGGGAATGTTAAGGGAATCCCTCCTTCTAAAGGAGGGGAATGCTTTGGTTCCGGTTTGTTCGGGGGAGGATTTCTATCTTGTTCTACTGTTGGAAGTTTAACATGTACCCACAGAAATCCCAGTAGAACCCAGAATGTCATGCAGGGCAGAGCTTAGATTTTCGATTGTGTATGGTTTTGTGAGTATGCTTGTAAAACCATAATCTTTATAATTGGCAATGATTGGGTCATTTGCATATCCGCTTGAAACGATTGTTTTTACAGCGGGGTAGATTTCTTTTAATCTCTTTATTGCCTCTTTGCCGCCCATGCCGCCGGGTATAGTCAGGTCCATGATAACAACATCAAAGGGATGACCTGAATCCCTTGCATCCTTATATTTTCCAATTGCCTCATTCCCGTCACAGGCTGTTTCTGGGTTATGTCCTGAAAGGTTATATTGAGCAGTTCCTCACGTGTATAACCTACAATGTCACAGATCTTCTGATTAACCCTCATCCATCTTCTGTCCGGTGCTATATGGGCTATACCAACGGCAGCCTGCTCAAATGTTGAACGAAACCGTTCTTCACTTTCACGGAGTTCTTCTTCCGCTTTTTTAAGTGAAATGAGATTTGTGAGGAGTTGTTCTTTCTGACTCTTTAGCTCAGACATGACCTTTTCATTATAATTTGTAAAAAAATCAGCAAGGGAAGGTTCTGCATGAATTAAGGCATCAAGATTATCAATCGCCCGTTTGTCCGCTTCATAAGAAAGCTCAGGATGTGCCTCTACCCATATATGGCATGTCTTTATGTAAGAGATGAACTCAATCAGATAGTTGTAATATGTATCACCCAAAGTGCGGTGTATTTCAACCCTGCAATTGTCAGAACCGGCAGGATTTAAGAAGATGAATACTGAACAGGTAAATATGATATTTTCAATTGGAGATCCCTGTTCAGGCCATTTCTCCATCGGAGATGGGACATCTTTGAGTATCCTGATGTTTTCTGAAATATCTTCTTCAATAAATGGGGCGGTTATTTTAAGCATCTTCAGTATATCCCCTGAAGACATCTTCTCGGGCCGGAGTGCACAGCTATGACAGATAATACAATAAGGGATACTGCAATATCTTGAGAGGTAGGCAAAGAGTTTTTCCTTAAATAACTGAGGCAGCGGATTATTAACATAAGCAGAAAGAGTCTGCTGCCACAGGTTTTCCAGAATGTTTGGAGTTATGAAGGCAGGTTCAAAAAAGGGCGGGAAGAAGCCAAATCGCTCAATAATCTCTGCTTTAATCTGGTCACTTGTTTTCATAGTTTGTGTATACGTGAAAGATGTTATATTGGCATTATTTCTGATTGTACTGGATTATATCTTACTTTGATATTATATTGCAATGCACTCACGTAACCCTTCAGTGAGGCGTGGGAACCCGGTCGTGGGGTAAGCCTCCTTTCCAATATTATGGGGGTTGTATGTACTATAGGTTTGATGGCGGTGAAGTCCCTGAAGGGAAGAGAAGTTTGAAGGGATCGAGGGTCATGT
>JACRGV010000160.1 GCA_016212215.1 Nitrospirota bacterium | reverse complement strand
GGATTATATAATAAAACCTGTTGATGCCGCTGTACTGGTAGATAAGGTTGGGAGGATACTTAGATCCACTCCCCCTGTCTTTCTGGATAAAGAACATGTTATGTCTAAACTCAAGATTGGGGAGGATACCTATAAGGAGATGTTGGATGTACTGAGTCAGAGAGGGACATCAGCAGTACAGGAGATGAATGGATTTATAAAGAGCGGAGATTATGAGAAATTACTTTGTGTAGTAGTCGGGTTGAAGGGAGGAGCCATGAGCCTCGGGGCTGAACGGCTTTCCAATATTTTAAAACGGATGGAAGATGTGGTTAAAGGTCAGAAAGGTGATGAAATACAGGATATGATCTGTGCTGTACAGAGGGAAGTGAATATCATTAAAAGTTTTTTACAGTAATTCTACAGTAAAATGACAGTACTTTTTTATAGTGGTATAATAAATGCAATAGCAGAGAAATTATATTTTAGCAATACAACGATAGCACAGTCATCGAGGAGGGTTTTCACGTGAAAAAGAGAAGTATTCTGGGTAATGAGAAGGGTTTTACATTAATGGAGATTATTGCTGTTCTGGTGATCCTTGGTATTCTGGCAGCAATTGCGGTACCTAAATATATGGGGCTACAGGATGAGGCCCGTAAAAAGGCAGGGCAGGGTCAGGTGGCTGAGGTAAAAGGGAGACTTGCCCAAGGTCTTGCCAACTATATGCTTGTAAATAATGGTGCACAGCCTGCCAATGGTGCGGCATTAGTAACCTATATGGATACAATCAGCGCAGATTCATGCCCGACCACCGCTACCACAGAAGGTGATTTTAAGTTCAACTGTACCGGCGGCACAGGAACTACAAAAACAGTAACTGTTGCAGTTTCCGAGGTACAGGGTACGGCAGTGACAGGGGTTAGCGGGACGTATACGTATTAAGGATCATTAGAAAATCCCTCCGGCGGGGTAAGAAAACCCCGCCTATCCAGAAATATACCAAGGATAGGTGGGTCATTCTTGTTCCACCTATCCTCATCATTATTTGTGAGCCTGTGGCTCATGTTTGTTTCTTTTGATTTTCATGGTCTTCTAATGTTATTAATAAAGAAATCCCATTCCGGCAACAACTCCGGTTTTACCTTAATTGAGGTAATCGCAATCCTTACGATTATAGGGATTATATCAGCGGTGGCTATTACTAAATTGTCTTCCACTGCCTCTTATAGTGTGACGTCAGAGGCAGATATTGTGAAAAGCCATCTCCGGTATGCCCAGTTAAGGGCTATGAGCGATGAAGTACCGTGGGGAATCTCCTTCTCATCAGGTTCTTATACGCTTTTAAAGAACGGTGTCACAGCAACCACCAATCTTCCAAATGAGAGTTCAGCGATACATAATCTACAGAGTGGTGTGACAATAACCTCCGGTGCAGGCACAACTATTTCTTATGATAACTGGGGCAGTCCCGGAAGTACAAACAAGGTGATTATACTCTCAGGGTCTGAGACGATTACTGTGACAAAGAACACAGGGTTTATACAATGAGGCACGTTAGGAACGAAATTCCCTCTTCCTGCAATTCCCTCCCCTTCAAGGGGAGGGTTAGGGTGGGGATGGGGTTATATTATAATCAAACCGGCTTTACCCTTATAGAAATAATTATTACCCTTGTAATCTCAGGAATGCTTGGTGCAGTCTTATACTCATACTTTGGAAAGACATTTACCTCAAGCTCAAACCCTGTAGTCCGCTTAAATAAGGCATTTAACCATCAACAGGTTATGGAAAATATCACAGCAGATTACCTGAAAAATTATACAACCAATCTTGTCACACTTAAGACCAATATCGGGGCTGAGGCAACAAACCAGAATAATTCTTATGGCCAATACTATGTTATTAATAACCGCTATATTAAATTTGCCGGCCAGACTGAGGCAACGGATGATACGGGTGCAAATAATTTGTTAAAGGTAACAATAAGAAACGACCTTGGTGAGATATTAACAGTATTGTTTGCAAAGCAATGAGAGAAGAAATGCAGAATGCGGAATGCAGAATGTTAATACCCCCTCCCCTTAATCCCCTCCCGCAAGGGGAGGGGAGATTAGAGGAACACTCGGGGGAAGAGGGTGCTATATCTATTCCCTCCCCCTTGAGGGGGGAGGGTCAGGGTGGAGGTGGGCAATGGTTAACTTCGACTGAAACCGGTTTTACCCTTATCGAGGTAATTGTCTCCCTCGTTCTTGCCGGTATTGTCGGCGCTATTGCTGTGATGGGTGTGGTCAGCATTGTTAAAGGTTACGTATTTACTAAGATTAATTCCAAAACTGCCCATAAAGGTCAGACCGCAATGGTCAGGATTGTTAAAGAGCTTAATTTTATCAGCTCTGTTACAACCGGTACTGGAACGAGTATTACCTTTCAGGCTTACAAAAACGGTACGGCCGGTTCTCATTCTATTTCATGGACCGGCACTGCAAATGACCCGCTTATTTTAGACGGGGATATATTGACAGACAGGGTAAGCAACTTTGCCCTTTCATATCGTGATACTTATAACAGTGCTCCACAAACAATCTGGACATCAACCAGAAAAGTTATAGAGTTTACCCTGACAATTCAGGGGGCAGACAATGTCAATTCTTCATTTACAGGGCGTGTCGTACCAAGAAATCTTTAGAAAATTGGTAAGAGGTTATAGGCCATGGGTGAGGCGATTACTAACGGGGATGAAAATGGAATCATCCTTCGACAAACCTGTCCTGAGCGAAGTCGAAGGGCTCAGGATGACAGCCAAGGTGTCATGGTGAGCTTGTCGAACCATGACAGACAATTAGGTGTATTTTCGGGTGAACCGTCATGAAACGGGGTTTCACAAAGGGGCATGAAAATCAGAGGGACAAGAATGTCCCGCCTATACTCAATTTAGGCATGGATAGGCGGGGTTTTCTTACCCCGCCGGAGGGATTTTCGGGTGAAACTATAAATAATCAAAAAGGCTGCCTTGAGACTACTAACAACGCCGGCTCTGTCCTGATATGGATAATCGTTACAATTACCGTAAGTGCAGTGTTGGCTTCTGCTGTCTTATATCTAACAACAGGGTCAACACTTGGGGAGCTGTTTGCGAATTACCAGATGAGGGCATATTACCTTGCTGAATCCGGCGGTAATTATGCCATACCACAGATAAAGACAGACCATGCTGCGGCTGCAACAAATCTGCATGGAAAAACTTTCACTATGAGCAATGGTGACAAGTTCAGCCTGTCAATAGATGACACAAATTCTTCATACACCCTTCTTGAGTCTACCGGCATCATCAATGAAGGCGGTTATGCGGAGAGCAGGAGAAAGATAACATACAAGATTAACAAGTCCTACAGTGAGCCTTTTACAAGCAGTACTGACCTGAATAATAACTGGAATATTAATGCGGGAGGGGCTTCAATCCTGAGCGGCGGGCCGGCAGATGGTGAGCCTGCATTAAACCTGACAGGAAAGGAGGCCCTCATTAGTCTTAAATGGGATGGTAATCCTGACCTTCCTGACCTTGCAGTTCAATGGACAAACTCTGATGGCCTTTTGAGCTATGACTTACAGGCAAAAATTAAGGTTGAATCTGAGGGAGGGAAAGGAGACCATTTCATGCTTGGTTTATCATTCAGGCTTGATACCAATGATACATCAGGAACTTCTGATGACAGATTTTATGGTATTTCTTTCTTCCATTCCATCGGTAGGGGTGATGCACACAAGCCGGCATGGGTAAATAACCTTAACTCTAATTTTGATACCATAATGGATGGTGACGTATATATTATTCTATGGAGGAAGATAAACAGCAGTTCATCGTATATCTTAATGGATTATAAGAAATTAACTGAGGCAGATGGAGTTGTAGAAGATGACAAATTGGAAGAATGGTCAACCATAGTAGTATCTGTTCAGGAAAGGTATCAGACAGACGGTAATGGTAATTATGTCCTTGATGGATTCGGCAACAGGATACGGGAAAATCTGATTACAGGATATGTACAGGGGAAGGATGCCTACCCAAGAAATACAGTCAACTGGAATTTCAGCAATTTTAATCTTGTTGTCTGGGGTTGGAAGATACCGGGGCAATCTGTCATTGCCCCACAGACGATTATTGATGGTACATTGACATCTGTAAATTTTGATACGAGGAGGCCGGAGGAGATTGGTATACATGGTTATTATGACAGCACCGCAGCAAATGACCAGTTCTTCGATGACTTTTCATCAAGGATTGCACCAGGCGGAGGAAGTGGCGGCAGTGGAGGTATTCAGTATTGACATAAGAAATCAGTTAATGTTAGTATCATGCATCAATTATAGCTCATTTATGTGGGTATTTTTCAGCGTCAACAAATAATTAAATTTCTCGCCACAGGATTCTATTCAGGCTATTCACCATTAGCGCCGGGTACTGCAGGGAGCCTTGTTGGAATTCTTTTATACTTACTCATACAGAACATATCATATTCGTCATATATAACTATAGTTGTCTTGATATTTGGTATCGGGGTCTATATATCTGCACAGGCAGAGGTAATTTATCAGAAAAAAGACTGCTCCAATATTGTAATAGATGAGATTGCAGGTATGCTGGTATCACTTGCTTTCTTCTCAAATGGGCCGGGTAGAATAAAATTCATAATATCAGGTTTTATTCTCTTCCGTATTTTTGATATTATAAAACCCTTTCCTGTAAGAACAATTGACAGGAAATTAGGAGGCGGATGGGGTATAATGCTGGATGATATTATGGCAGGTGTTTATGCAAATTTATTACTAAGGGTGTTAGGCTGGGTGCTGGCATGGTGAAGGCATAGTGAGCAGAAGCAAGAAGTAAGAAGTAAGAGGTAATAAAAGAAAAACCCCACCCTCACCCGGACCCTCTCCCTGAGGGAGAGGGTTTCTAAGAATATCCCCTCCCCCTTCAAGGGGAGGGTTAGGGTGGGGATGGGGTTATTGTCAGATGAGCGTATCTCTTGAAGAGGTCATAGGCATTCTGCTTAAACAAAGGGGCTGGAAGATTTCCACGGCAGAGTCCTGCACAGGCGGGCTTGTTGCCCATAGGATTACAAATGTCTCAGGCAGTTCGGATTATTTTGATAGCGGTGTGATTACTTATAGCAATGAATCCAAGATTGAATTATTAAAAGTTCCTGAAGAGATTATAAAGACTCATGGGGCAGTGAGCGGTCAGACAGCAGTTGCAATGGCAGAAGGGATAAGGAGACTGAGGGGTACGGATATTGGAGTAGGGATTACAGGCATTGCCGGACCGACCGGAGGGAGTGAAGTAAAACCGGTTGGACTTGTTTACATTGCCTTATCTGCATCAGGTTGTGTAGAATGTAAGGAATTTTTATTTACCGGTGACAGAGGGGAGATTAAGTTAAAGACATCAGAGGCGGCCTTGGATATGATAAGAAGATTCTTAGAGAATGACACGATAGCAGCTTGATAAATATGAGATGTTTTATTTCAATAGCAATTCCTGAAGATATAAAGAAGAAGATGTCTGCCATACAGGAGAGGATGAAGAGATCCGGCGCTGATGTTTCGTGGACAAAACCGGATGGGATGCACCTGACATTGAAATTTCTTGGAGAGATTGAGGAAAAGAGGGTTGCAAAGATTGAGACAGCGATGAACATTGCCTGTGCCGGTATAACCCCTTTTTCACTTCAGGTATCGGGCATCGGCGTATTTCCACCCCCCCCCCCAATTCCCCCCCTTAACAAGGGGGGGGTAGGGGGGGTGGTTTCGCGTGGAAGGCATCCCCGTGTTATGTGGATAGGTTTAAATGAAAACGGAAATAACCTTATTAAGATTCAGAGAGGTATTGAATATCAACTTGAAGAGATAGGGTTTCCCGCTGAAAAGAGAAGATTCTCGCCGCACATTACATTGGGACGTGTAAGGTCTAATAGAAATTTATCGCAGTTATCGGCAATTATGGATGGAGATAGAAACACAGAGATTGGCGGTTTCAGTGTCTCAGCCGTTCATCTGATAAAGAGCGACCTGAGACCTGAAGGCGCTTTATATACAGAACTTTATTTATTGCAATTGAAAGGAGATTGACCATGGGAGAGAGAGAACAGAAGATAAAGGCATTGGACCTTGCCCTTTCGCAGATTGAGAAACAGTTCGGAAAAGGGGCAATCATGAGACTGGGGACAAGCGGGCCGCTTGCAGATCTACCGGTTATATCAACAGGCTCACTAGGCCTTGATATAGCGCTTGGTGTCGGTGGAATGCCGAGGGGAAGGGTTATAGAGATATTCGGGCCTGAGTCTTCAGGTAAGACAACCCTTACCCTGCATATAGTTGCAGAGGCACAGAAGAACGGCGGTGCAGCGGCCTTTATAGACGCTGAACATGCACTTGATATAGGATATGCAAAGAAGCTTGGTGTTAATACAGATGACCTGCTCGTTTCACAACCTGATACCGGTGAACAGGCGCTTGAGATAGCGGAGACTCTTGTAAGGAGCGGGGCAGTGGATGTAATTGTTGTAGACTCTGTAGCCGCGCTTGTCCCGAGGGCGGAGATAGAAGGCGAGATGGGGGATTCCCACATGGGGTTACAGGCAAGGCTGATGTCCCAGGCATTAAGAAAACTCACGGCCTCTATAAGCAAATCCATGACAACTGTGATCTTCATCAACCAGATAAGGATGAAGCTTGGGGTCATGTTCGGAAATCCTGAGACTACTACCGGCGGTAATGCACTGAAGTTTTACTCATCTGTAAGGTTGGACATAAGGAAGATTGAAACGATAAAAGAAGGACAGGAGATTACAGGCAACAGGGTAAGGGTGAAGGTTGTAAAGAACAAACTTGCAGCACCATTTAAACAGGCGGAGTTTGACATACTGTTTAATGAAGGCATCTCAAAGCTTGGTGAATTAATAGATATTGGCGTTGAGAAAGGTGTAATTGAGAAGAGCGGTTCATGGTATGCATGTAAGGGCGAGAGGATTGGCCAGGGCAGGGAGAATGCACGCATTGCATTAAGGGATAACCCTGCTTTAGCGAAGGATGTAGAAGTCCGAATAAAAGAGGCCTGCGGATTGAATAAGGCGGAAGGCTCAGAAAGTAAGCAGTAAGCAGGGAGCAGGTAGCAGAAGGAAGAGGCAAGAAGCTAGAAACAAGAAGTAAGATTGCCCATAAAAATCCCCCCTCCCTTGAGGGGAGGGTTAGGGTGGGGATGGGGTTGTTTTCGGATATTGGATAAACAAAATGGACATTAACGAACTCCTTACATTGGTTGTTTCAAAGAATGCATCTGATCTGCATGTTAAGGTCGGATCGCTCCCTATTGCAAGGATAAATGGGGAGCTTACTCCGCTTGAGAATTTGCCGAGGATAACGCAGGAGGATGCAATTGCAATAGTGTCTGCTGTAATGTCTGATACGCAAAAGAAGCGGTTTATCGAGAAGAAAGAGATTGACTTATCTTATGGAGTTGCAGGGCTTGGGCGTTTCAGGGTAAATGTATTTCAGCAGAGAGGCACTATAGGAATGGTCTTCAGGGTAATACCCATGAAGATTCTGACTGTGGAAGAACTCGGCCTCCCAAAGATACTGGAAAAACTTGCATTAGAACCACGTGGTTTAATCCTTGTCACAGGTACAACCGGAAGCGGTAAATCCACCACGCTTGCGGCAATGATTGAGCATGTAAATATTTATAAGACAATGCATGTCATGACAATTGAAGACCCGATCGAGTTTCTTTACAGGGATAAGAAGAGCCTGATCAATCAAAGGGAGATTGGTAATGATGCAGACACATTTGCAAATGCGTTAAGAAGTGCACTGCGTCAGGACCCTGATGTGATACTCGTAGGAGAGATGCGTGACTTCGAGACCATCTCAACTGCACTTACTGCCGCAGAGACAGGCCACCTTGTAATGAGCACCTTGCATACAGTAGATGCAACAGAGACTATAAACAGGATAATTGCAGTCTTCCCGCCATATCAGCAAAAACAGATAAGGATGCAGCTTGCCTCTGTAATTAAGGGGATAGTTTCATTAAGGCTTGTTCCAAAAAGAGATGGCAAAGGAAGGGTGCCGGCAGTAGAGGTTATGATTGCAACAGCAACTATAAAGGAATGTATAATAGACCCTGAAAAGACCAGAAAGATTCAGGACCTTATTGCGTCAGGTGCATCTCAGTATGGTATGCAGACCTTTGATCAGTCTCTTTATAAATTATTCAAGGCAGAGCTGATAAGTTATGAAGAGGCCCTCAGACGGTGCAGTAATCCGGATGATTTTGCATTAAAAGTAAAAGGCATACAGTCTGCTAGTGATATGAGATGGCAGGAGAGATGAGAAGATAGTGAGTAGTGAATAGTTAAGTCTAAAATTCCCTCTCCCTCAGGGAGAGGGTTAGGGTGAGGGTGGGCGTGAGAAGCAAGAAGACAAACAGATATACAATCGATAATGAATCCTCGCAAACATTAGGCTCACGGAAGGATACAAAAAACCCTCCCCTTCAAGGGGAGGGCAGGGTGGGGATGGGGTTCTATCCGGATGAATTCAAAACAGCCTACTCATCTGCCTTAAATTTATTGAGTATATGTGACAGGAGTGTAAAAGACCTACGAGAAAGGCTCTCACAAAAAGGGTTCACGGAAGGCAGTGTCAATAAGGTCATCAGTAAATTACTGTCTGAGGGATATATAAATGACGAGCTGTTTGCATATAAATTTACTTATGAGGCAGTAAAGAGGAAGAAGTTTGGTCCTGATTTAATCAAACAGGGATTAAAGGAGAAGGGGATTAATAAAGAGATAACGGATGAGGCGGTCAGCAGGATTTTCAAAGAGTATGATGAAAAGGATATAGCAAGGAAGGCATTAGGTAAGAGGTTAAGTTTTAGAGGTAAGAAGTTAGAAGTAAGAAGCAAGAAGTCAGAAGCGAATCCGGCTATCCCCCCCTTTGTTCAAGGGGGGGGGTGGGGGGGTGATTTTCGGGGGAAAGAGTTAAGGAAACTCTCAGATTATCTTAGACGCAGGGGTTTTTCCTATGATATTATAAGGGACACAATAAGGGAGATTGAGAAAGAGTATGACATCTGACGACATCAGAAAACTTTTCTTTGAGTATTTCGCCGGCAAGGGGCATGCAATAGTTCCGAGTTCATCCCTCCTGCCTCAGGATGATCCGACACTCCTGTTTACGAATGCCGGCATGGTTCAGTTCAAACGGGTCTTTACCGGCGAAGAGGAGAGGAGCTATAAACGGGCAGTTTCAATACAGAAGTGTCTCAGGGCAGGTGGAAAACACAATGACCTTGAGAATGTAGGATATACAGCGAGACATCACACCTTCTTTGAGATGTTGGGCAATTTTTCCTTCGGGGACTATTTTAAGAAAGAAGCTATTGAAATGGGATGGGAGTTCCTTACAAAGGTACTGCTTCTTCCGGCAGATAAATTATACGTTTCTGTCTATAAAAAAGATGATGAGGCTTATGAATTATGGGAAAAAACAGTCGGCATTCCAAGGGAAAGGATTGTGCGGCTTGGTGAAAAGGATAACTTCTGGCAGATGGGTGACACAGGGCCATGCGGGCCATGCTCTGAGATATTAATAGATCAGGGACCGGAGGTAGGCTGCGGCAGGCCGGAATGTGCTATCGGCTGTGATTGTGACAGATACCTTGAGTTGTGGAATCTTGTGTTTATGCAGTATGAAAGAAAACCCAATGGTGAACTTATACCGCTTCCAAGACCTTCAATTGATACAGGCATGGGGCTTGAGAGGGTCACGGCTGTTGTTCAGGGTGTAAAGAGTAATTATGACTCAGATATTTTTGGGCCGGTAATCAAGGCATTGTCTCATGATTTCAACATTCCATACAATTCAGAACATGGTACGTCTCTGCGTGTAATTGCAGACCACCTGAGGGCAATCACATTCCTAATAAGTGATGCGGTTATCCCTTCCAATGAAGGCAGGGGGTATGTCCTGAGGAGGATAATCCGCAGGGCAAGCAGACACGGCAGGCTCGCTGGTTTGCATGAATCATTCTTATACAAGGGTATTGATTATATTGTGGAGGGAATGAAGGGTGCATATCCTGAGCTTAATACAGGCAGGGATATTATCTCTGCGATTACAAGGAGAGAGGAAGAGGGATTTATTCACACGCTCGAGCAGGGGATGAAGATACTGGATGAGGTGATAAAGAGGGCTAAGGAAAATGGAGACGGACTTCTGCCGGGTGATGAACTCTTTAAGTTGTATGATACTTATGGGTTTCCGCTTGACCTTACGACAGAGATAGCAAGGGAACATAACCTTATTCTGGATGAGGCAGGTTTTAATAATGCAATGGAGGCACAGAGAGAGCGTGCAAGGCGTGCAGGACTTGGTGAAGACAAGATAAAGCCTGTATATAAAACATTGAAGACATCTGTCTCTACAAGATTTGTCGGATATGAATATATTGAACACAAAGGGAAGGTGCTTGCCATAATAAAAGACGGCAGTATTGTAAACACAGCATCGTCAGGTGATGAGGTTGAGCTTGTATTCGATACCACACCTTTTTATGGAGAGTCGGGCGGCCAGGTTGGGGATAAGGGAATTGGGATTGGTCCGGCCGGCGGCATTGATGTATTTGATACCATTAAGCCGCTTGACATTATCGTCAATAAGGTACGGGTTACCTCCGGTTCTGTAAGTGTCGGTGAGGAGTGGATATTAAAGGTAAATAAGTCTTCACGCCAGGCAACGGCAAGGAGCCACACTGCAACTCATTTACTCCATGCTGCATTAAGACAGGTTATAGGAGAGCATGTTAAACAGGCCGGTTCCCATGTGGCCCCGGACAGGCTCCGTTTTGATTTCATGCACTTTAAACCCCTTTCAGATGTAGAGATTACACGGATTGAAGAATTGATGAATGAAAAGATACGTGAGAACAGTCGGGTTAATACAGACGTGATGGATATTAATCAGGCACTCAAAACAGGTGCTATGGCATTGTTTGGGGAAAAGTATGGAGACAATGTAAGGGTCGTACAGGTACCGGATTTCAGTAAAGAATTATGTGGCGGCACTCATGCTAAGGCCACCGGAGATATCGGGGTTGTGAAGATTGTTGCTGAAAACAGTGTTGCATCAGGCATCAGGAGGATTGAGGCGCTGACAGGTGAGGCATCTTTAAAATATCTAACAGAGGCGGAAAAAACAGTTTCAGAGCTTATCGAAATATTAAAGGCAAAACCTGCTGAGGTCAGGACAAGGGCAGAGAGGCTGACAATACAATTAAAAGAGCAGGAGAAAGAGATAGAGCAGTTGAAGGGTCAACTGACTGCATCAAAGACAAAGGATATTTCCTCGGAGATTTGTGATGTGGACGGTGTAAAGGTGATTGCAAAGAAGGCAGAGCCAATGACTGCTGAGGAACTCAGAAATTTTGCAGAGACACTCCGTTCTAAGATAAATTCCGGGATAGTTGCAGTTGGAACAGAGAAGGATGAAAAGGCATCAATCGTAATTATGGTAAGTAAAGACCTTGTCTCCAAATTTGATGCGAGGGAGATAATAAAAGATGCCGCTGTCCTTGTTGACGGCCGCGGCGGCGGCAGGCCGGATATGGCCCAGGCTGGAGGCAAACGGCCGGAGGGATTAGAGGAGGCGATGAAAAAGGTGGTTGAGGTGGTGGCGGAGATAAGCAGAAGCAAGAGGTAAGAATTCAGAAGCAAGAAGCAAGATGTTAGAAGTAAGATAAAAAATAAGAGAAGGGATTCCCTCTCCCCTTGCGGGAGAGGGGTAGGGTGAGGGGGAGCAACTAAAGGAGGCATTTTATGTTTGATACTGTTCGTAAAGCATTGTTGGCCGGACTTGGGGCGCAGGAGAAAGCTAAGGAGCTTGTGGAAGAGCTTATGAAAAAGGGTGAGCTGAATCAGAGTGACGGTGCTAAACTATTGAAAGAGGTCATGGAAAAGGCAGAAAAGGGGACAGAAGAGATTGATAAAAAGGTTACCGATATTGTCCAGAAGACCCTTGAAAAACTGAACCTGCCCAACAGGAAAGATATTGAAACACTTGAAAAGAACGTGCAGGAATTAACCGGCCGCCTGCAAAAGCTGGAAGAGAATAAAGGCACTGAGTAGTAAACAGTGAGCAGTAAGCAGATGTAAGAATTAAGAAGGAAAACAGCAAGTAGTGAATGGCTGCCCTCTTTCCTTATTATCCCCTCCCCCTTGAGGGGGGAGGGTGCTACGTTTATTCCCCCTCCCTTGACGGGAGGGGGTTAGGGGGAGGGTGAGCTATGGAGACTTTTGGATGAAAAATGCGTATCCTTGCCCTTGATGTTGGAGACAGACGAATCGGTGTTGCTATATGTGATGAGCTTGAAATCTCTGCACACAGCCTGCTTACTATAGACCGAGCTTCTCAAAATTATCTCACACAGATTAAAGATATTATCGAAGAATATAACGTTGAAGAGATAGTTATAGGTATGCCTGTTATGATGAACGGGACTATGGGCATACAGGGTGACAAGGTCAGTAAATTTGTCGAAGAACTTAAACAGGAGATAAAAATTCCAATTAAACTCTTTGATGAGAGGCTGAGCACTAAGTTTATTGAGAAAACATTGATTGATGCAGACATGAGCAGGGGCAAACGTAAGAAGGTAATTGATAAGCTGGCAGCAGTGATAATCCTGCAGGATTATTTAAGCAGCAGAGGAAACCTCATAATTCCCTCCCCCTTGAGGGGGGAGGGTCAGGGTGGGGGTGAGCAACGAGGATTTTCGGATGACGATGAAAATTAAAATCAGCCAGGTCGCAGCCATAATAGGTGTAGTAGCAGTATTGATATTACTGTTGACCATAACAGGTTATAGTAGTTTTTTTACAACTCTTAAAATTGATAATTCAGAGGGCCGTGAGTTTTATGTACCGGAAGGGGTTACTCTAAGATGGATAGCAAAAAATCTTGAGGAACAGGGCTTCATCAGGAGTAGTACCTTATTTCTCATCGCCGGAAAGGTTATGGTATCTGAAAAGGAGATAATGGCCGGAGAATATGTGTTTCCTCCGAAGAGGAATCTTTTCGACATACTCCTGTTCTTTAAATATGGTAAGGTAAATTACCGTAAGGTGATGATCCAGCCGGGCTATAGTATTGATAAGATTGCTGAGATACTTGAGTCACAGGGCCTTATTGATGCAGTGAAATTTAAGGAGCTTACAAGAGACAAGGATTTAATAGACTTACTTGATATAAATGTCCCTGACCTTGAAGGTTTTCTATATCCAGACACATACTATTTCTTTAAGGGGACCAATCCAAATAAGATGGTAAAGAAGATGGTGCTGAGGTTTAAAAATGCATTTACTCCTGACCTTGAAGAGAGGGCAACAAAACTCAGGATGTCAGAGAAGGACGTTATTACACTTGCATCAATAATTGAAAGAGAGGCAGTCTCAGAAAGTGACAGGCCGCTTATATCCGCAGTCTTTCATAACAGGCTTAGAATGAAGATGCCGCTTCAGAGTGACCCTACAGTTATTTATGCACTCGGCAAAGGTTTTGACGGCGACCTGAAAAAAGAACATCTGACCATGAAATCATCATATAATACTTACGTGAACCGTGGACTCCCTCCGGGCCCGATCGGCAGTCCATCCATTGAATCCATCCGTGCTGCACTGTATCCGGCAAATGTGGATTATATATACTTCGTCTCAAAGAATGACGGTACCCATCAATTCTCAAAAAACCTTGCAGAGCATAACAGGGCAGTAGCGTTTTATCAGAAGCCCCTTGCATTAAACAAGACCTTTCATTGACGGCTTCGTCAAAAGCGGGTGCCCTCTGGGCGTGCGGCGTTGCACTTCATCCTTCGTCATTGCGGCGTAACTACAAGTACGCCTCATTCCTCAGGATTCGTGCGCCTTGCATATGAAGTTTTTTACGAAGTCGTCCGCCGGCGAAGTTTTTACTTGGCTGTCAATTATTATGGGAGAAGGAATGGTGCCGAAGGAACAGTATCCAACATCGGATACACAGATTCGGCACTTCATAAACTTATCATAATTGACTACCCGTTATCAAGAGCCTGTGTGGCATAAAGGCGGATAGTGGCGAGATTGCCTTAAATGGGAAGCTTTCGGATACGGTATCTGGCCTCCTCAACAATGATGATATGACCCGTTTCGAGGAGTTCGGCAGATTCGGTGATTACCTTTTCAAGCCTTTTCAAGACAAACGGTGTAGTCGTATTGCGGAGGCGGAATAGGATGACGCTTATCTGTCTCTCCCTGGATACGGCTACTATCTCACCAAAGTCCAGGTCAAAGGTAAGTATGATGCGGTCTTCAGTAATCGCCTTTTCGAATATTTCGTTATCAGGGAGTCTGTGAAGATTTTGTTCACGGAGATGAATCACGTCATGATTGTTTGAGCGGAGCCACTCGACAATTCTCATGGAAACGCCCATGTCTGCAAGGAATCTCATTCTGCTAACCGGCGTGGACTTCCTCCTGGGCTAACCAGGCAGCATATTCAATGGCCTCTGTGATGTCCTCACGGGTAAGGTCAGGGTAGTCCCGGAGTATCTCTTCAACTGTAGTTTCATGGGCTATTTGGCCGACGATAACAGATACCGGAATCCGCATCCCCCTTATGCAGGCCCTTCCGCCCATGATCTGAGGATCAAAGGTTATTCTTTGAAACATAGTTACTCCCTCCATACCTAAAAATAAAGACACACTATTCAGCGTGCCTTCTTTGGGCCCTCACTCCCTCTACAGCAGGGCGGGCGTCAGATACCGGTTATGAGGACTGTAGCCCAACCGCTACCTCACGGTTTGAATATATCAAACTGTAATGGATCTTTCAATCGTTCATCTTTATTATCTACCTGCACAAGTAGGAAGTGTAGGTGACTTCGTAAAAGGCGTTTCAAGGGGCTTTTAAAGGGAAGGCCGTACCCAAGGTCCGGAGCCATGATTTTTACTTAAACAGCTACCTTTTCTTCCAATGCCTTCTGTACGAGTTGATTCAGGGATACACCCATCATGGTAGCCTTTGCTGCTGCTTTTCTGTGAAGGTCAGAGGGTATCCTTACGTTGAAGCTGCCTTTAAAGGGTTTTTGTGGCTCCCTGCCCATCTCCTTGCATGTTTCAATGTAATCATCAACGGCTTCATGGAACGTCTTCTTAAGTTCTTTAACGCTCGTTCCTTCAAACATGATGAGGTCGTTTATGGCCTCTATCTTGCCGTGAAAAACCTCGTCCTCTTCGCTGTAGTGGACAGTGCCGATATAGCCTTTATAAGTCATTGAATCGCTCATTTTAATACCCCTTTGTCTCTTAACTGTTTTTCAATTTCTCTCAGGTAACACTGTTTCATGATAGATGACGGATGCGGTCTGTGAAACTTGATCATGTCATCCAGTTCTCTATTGTAAAAGGCTACCCGGGATCCCGACGTCTTGCCGGTTTTTCTCTCCTCATATCCACAGTCTTTAAGGACTTTCCACAGCTCCTCAAAGGTGAAGTCCTTCGGCTTTGACAGGAAGCGCTGTAACAGTTTGTCGGTTTTGCTCATGGATTGATGATAGCACAGGAGAAAAGATATTGCAACTATTTTATAGTTGCTGAAAGATAAGAAAGGGATAGACGGCGTTACTCCGATCGCTTCCAATAGTTGTAATGTTCTACGATTGGGATGCCACCCCCAATCCCCTTGAGGAAACTGATATGGGAAAGATAACTTTATGGGCACTCACTCCCTCTACAGCAGGGCGGGCGTCAGATACCGGTTATAGGGGCTGTAGCCCAACCGGTATCTCACGGGTTGAATATATCAAACTGGTTATTATTTTTCAACTATCCTCTTTTCATCTCCGTGCACAGGTAAGAGGTTAAACAACTTCGTAAAAGACGTTTTAAAAAACTTTTAAGGGTGAGACCATATCAAGGTATGGACTTTATGAGAAATGAATATCCTTCGCCTGTTCCAAGACTTCAGACGCTGGTTCTTTAATGAAGAGCTGGTAGGTGCTGCCTTTCTTTTTCCGGATAACAAGTCCCTCACTTTCCAACGTCCATAGAATACTGGAGATATCGCTTTTTTCTCCCGGGAGGAAATGCTTGTAGATGTCCTTCTGGAGTATAGCTGGATTCTCCTCGATAAGAATCTATGACAAGACAAAAGAAATATATGCAAGGCTTAAAAAGGGGGTGAGGTTTCAAAATGTGAAATAGATATATTTAAATCCGGTAAACAGATTACACGGTTTGAAATACAAATACGAGGCTACAAAGGGACCTTAGAGGATGTGGCTGATGACCCTGTAAGTCTTGTCTCTTATTTTGACAGGCTACAGTTCTATAACTTTGAGGATGACGGCAAGATTGCCTCTATAGGTGGATTACAGCTTTTGTTCTCTAAGATACCAAGAAAGAACAGGGCAGTATTCGAGAAGTTTAAGGATAAAGATTTAGAGGCTCAGGTTCGGACTGAATATATAACTTCTGTTAGGGAATGGTTTGTTAATGAGGGAAGGAAAAGGACATTTGAGGAACTCAGAGAAAAGTATATGACAGAACATTCAAAGATTAACAAAACACCAACAACACAGGTTAGAGATGGGTCTGCATTCAAGCGTCTCTCAGGCTTCTTTGAAGGGTTTATGTTATTAGAAATCACACCTGCAAAAATATCTGATTATAAATCTCTCAGGATAAAAGCAGGGATCAAGCCTTCAACTATCTCAAGGGAATTAGAGGTATTGCGCCATGCCATGAATCTGGCCTTACAGTGGGAGTGGATAGACACCAGCCCCTTCAGTAAAATCAAGCTTGACAGACCTAAGAATGAAATTGAGAGGTGGATTACATCAGAAGAAGAAAAACGCCTCCTTGATGCCTCTACACCCCAGTTAAGGGACATTATAATATTTGCCCTTAATACAGGTATGAGACAGGATGAGATACTTTCCCTTCAGTGGTCTCAGGTTGATCTATTTAAACGAAACGTAACCCTGTTAATCACAAAAAACAAAGAAAAGAGAACTATACCTATTAACCAAACTGTCTTAGATCTTCTGAAGTCTAAAAGTAAGATACGGCATATATCCGGTTATGTCTTTACCTCACAGGCTGGTATAAAGATTATTGCCAGTAACCTGTTGAGGGCCTATTATGTTGCAAGAAAAAAGGCAGGTCTTGAAGATGTGCGCTTTCATGATTTGAGACATACATTTGCAACAAGACTGGTTCAGGCCGGGGTTGACCTCTACACAGTAGCCAAGCTCTTAGGGCATAAGGATATCAGAATGACTCAAAGGTATGCCCATCATAATACTGAATCTCTGAGGCATGGCGTTGATATATTGGATAGGTCAGGTGACATTTTGGTGACATTCAGAGAAAAACAGGTTGCCGCTAATACTGCAACCCGTTGATTTAATTGGTGGAGGGTACCGGGATCGAACCGGTGGCCTTGGCATTGCGAACGCCACGCTCTCCCAACTGAGCTAACCCCCCATTTATTGAATGGCAATTCAAACGATATCAGCGTAGCCCACCCTCCTCCTAACCCCCTCCCGTCAAGTGAGGGGGAAGTTAGGTTATATTGTTACATGCTGTGATAGGAATGGATGGTTTCTCAAATCAGAATCTGCAAACCTCACGCCGGCTTCATATATCCTGCTTATCTGTTTCACCCATTGAATCCTTCCGGTAAGTGTTTCAATGACCTGTTTGTTGGAAGGCTGATCAAGATATATCTTTACTTCTATGTTCCGGCCCTCTTCTATCTCTTTTCCTGTACAGAAACCAAGTCCCTCTCTGCTGACGTTTGTTGTGAAGGCATTTATGCTGGAACCATTGTCCGGAAATTTTACTTCCAGATGTGAAACCATACGAATCCGTCTGTTTCTTCTCCTGTCTTCCATAGCACACCCCCTTTTAATTGTAGGTTCAGACTATTAGTATCCTTCTGCCCTCTCTCTTCAATCTCCCTTCTGCAAAAAGTTGTACAGAATCCGGATAAATAATATGCTCCTGCTCAAGTATCCTTGCGGACAAGGTATCTTCTGTATCATCTGCCGAAACCGGAACAACTGCCTGATTGATTATAGGACCGCCGTCAACATCCTCAGTTACAAAGTGCACTGTACAGCCTGAGAATCTGACACCATATTCAATAGCCTGTCTCTGTGCATGTAATCCAATAAATGAGGGGAGGAGTGCAGGATGTATGTTCATAATGTCACCATTAAAGGCATTTATTAAAACCTTCGTAACTACCCTCATGTAGCCGGCCAGTAAAACAAGCCTGACATCATATTCCCTGAGTTTTACTGCAATAGCAAGTTCGTACTCTTCTTTATTTCTATAGTCTTTTGGATTGATATGGATATTCGGTATCCCATGTTTCTCTGCCCGCACAAGGGCATACGCATCAGATTTATCACTTATAACAACTGCGACAACTGCATCAATGTCTCCTTTTTCAGATGCATCAATAATTGCCTGAAGGTTAGAACCTCTCCCTGATGCAAGGACACCGACTTTCAACATATCAGACTTCATAAATCACATTCATCCGAAAATGACCCCCCCATGCCCCCCCTTGAACAAAGGGGGGGATTGCCGTTGGCCATTGAGCACCAAAGGAACTTTCCCCCCCTTAACAAGGGGGGGCTTGGGGGGGTGGTTTTCATCCTCCTTTGTGAAACCT
>JACRGV010000159.1 GCA_016212215.1 Nitrospirota bacterium | reverse complement strand
GAATTTGATTAGAAAATGCAGAAGTAAGACGATAAAAGCAAGATGAAAAGGGGGATGAGGATAGGCGGGGTTTTCTAACCCCGCCGGAAAGATAGGGTGCACAGTTTAATCCCCCTCCCTTGACGGGAGGGGGAAAGGGGGAGGGTGAGCTATGGGTATTTTCGGGGCAACTTGATTTTTAACATCATGGATGTTAGCATGGACTTCAGGGAGGAGAGAGAAAAGATGGCTGTATTAAAGATAATAGAATATCCTGATCCTATACTTAGGGAGAAGAGCAGAAACATTGAAAAATGGGATGAGGAATTAAATAAACTAATCCGAGATATGATGGATACTCTGGATAAAGTTCCGGGGCTTGGTCTTGCCGCAGTGCAGGTCGGCGTTCCTGTTCAGATGTTTGTTTATGATGCTAATCTGGGAAAGGAACAGAAAAACCGGTATGCAGTTGTGATTAACCCTGAGATCGTTTTTAAGGATGGAGAGATCAAGGATGAAGAGGGTTGTTTAAGCATTCCGGATTACAGAGACTCTGTTGTACGGGCCGCAGTTGTCAGGGTTAAGATATTCGATGGAGAAGGAAACAGTTTAGAGTTAGGCTGCGACGGACTCCTTGCAAGGTTGTTCCAGCACGAGATTGACCACCTGAACGGAATCCTATTTATTGACAGATTGAGCAGTCTTAAGAAAAGTCTGTTCTTACGAAGGATGAGGAAACTCCAGAAACAATCAAAAGGGGAATTGTCGGCAAAGTCATGACAAGCGGCCCTGTTGTGTTCATGGGGACACCTGCATTCAGTGTTCCATTTCTTGATGCAATATTAATAAGCGGCAGAGAGATTGCACTTGTTATAACCCAGCCCGACAAACCAAAGGGTAGGGGTCAGAAACTTATGCCGCCGCCTGTAAAAGAATTCGCCATTACCCATAATATCCCTGTACTGCAACCACAGAAACTATCTGAGCCTTTCATCGCAGATGCGATAAAAGAAATAAACCCTGAGTTCATAGTAGTTGTCGCTTATGGAAAAATAATCCCGTCAGTGATTCTAAAGATACCTAGTAGAGGATGTATCAATGTTCATGCATCTATTCTCCCTGAATTCAGGGGGGCATCCCCGATTCAATGGGCTATTATTAAGGGATGCAATGTTTCAGGGGTAACAACAATGTTGATGGACGAGACCCTTGACACCGGTGATATGTTACTGCAGGAAACTCTCGCTGTGGAGAGGACTGATACAGCCGGAAGCCTAAGCCTCAAGCTCGCTGAAATCGGCCCGGCTATATTAATAAAGACATTGGCAGGACTTGAGACAGGAGAGATTGTACCGGTTAAGCAGGATCACACCAAAGCAAGCTATGCACCTCTTATTAAAAAAGAGGACGGTATTATAAAGTGGAATGATTCATCTGAAAATATCTATAATAAGATACACGGCTTCGACCCATGGCCCGGCACATATACATATTATAAAGGTAAGCGATGGGGGATATGGAAGGCAGAGGTAATTCCTGCTAATGAAAATAGTGAGCAGAAGCAAGAGGTCAGAAGTAAGAAGCAAGAAATAAGTATAACAACAGAAATACCCCCTCCATTGACGGGGGAGGGTCAGGGTGGGGGTGAGCAAAGGTTATTTTCAGAAAATCAGCGGGACAAGAATGTCCCGCCTATCCTCAATTTTGACATGGATAGGCGGGGTTTTCCAACCCCGCCGGAGGGATTTTTGGGGGAACGTTTTAAACAAGGAAAGATAATTGATGTTCAAGCCAACGGAATTATAGTTTCAACCGGCGACTGTGCAATAAAACTTACCGAGATACAGCCTGAAGGCAAACGTCGTATGAGGGTTGAAGAATATTTGCGGGGTCATAAGGTGGAGAAGGGTGTAGTACTTGGAGATGAGACAGGTAACATTGACAGCGATTAAATTGCGATTATAATAGGATGTGCTGTAAAAAGGAGGTAATCAAACATGAACTTAAACACACTTAAAACAACATTTTTTCTCGCTGTCCTGAGCGTAATGTTTATTTCAGTCGGCTCTTTGATAGGCGGCAGGAATGGGGCAACAACCGCACTGATTATGGCAGGTGTTATGAACATAGGGGCATACTGGTTCAGTGACAAGATAGTGCTTGCAATGTATCGTGCCAAGCAGGTCACTCAAAGTGAAGCACCTGAACTTCACAGCATAATTAGAGAGCTGTCCGTTAGGGCACAGCTCCCCATGCCTAAGGTATATATGATGGATAATCCGACACCTAATGCCTTTGCTACAGGCCGGAATCCGGAACATGGTGCAGTTGCAGTAACATCAGGTATTATGAGCATACTTACTCGTGAAGAACTTGCAGGAGTTATAGCACATGAGCTTGCACATATCAGGAACAGGGACATTCTTATCAGCACAGTAGCCGCTACTATTGCAGGTGCTATAAGCTATCTGGCCCATATAGCACAGTGGGGAATGATGTTCGGCGGAGGAAGACGGGACAATGAAGACCGCAACCCGATGGGTTCTGTTATATCAATACTGATAATGATACTAGCCCCGATTGCCGCCATGCTGATACAGATGGCCATCTCCCGCTCAAGGGAATATAAAGCAGACGAAGGCGGTGCTGAAATCAGCAGAAACCCGATGGCACTTGCAGGTGCATTAAGAAAACTACATTCAGCAAGCAGGCGTATTCCAATGGAGGCGAACCCATCAACAGCCCACATGTTTATAGTAAGCCCGCTCACCGGCGGCGGAATGCTCTCCCTCTTTTCCACCCATCCGCCGATTGAAGAGCGTATCGCAAGGCTTGAGGCCATGACAAAGTTTCGTAGTTGAGAAAGTTACTATTTGCTTGATTATGCAATGAAAAAGACAAAGAAAATATTAAGGCAGACAAAACCAAAACGTCGTGGTTCTGCTGTTCTCGACGGTTATCGTGCAATTACAAAGGAAGAGATGCGTAATCTAAAAAAAATGACGATCAAAGATTCCATCGAACAAACGGAGATTTTACTTCGAGCTGCAAAATGGATGAAATGATTGTTGCTTTAGGAATTCTCTGTTTTTTTGCCTGTAAACCTTGCGTATTACTTTGTATGGAATTGTTTCATCATTTTTACCTCAAAGTCATTTGAATTGTTCTCATACGCTCCTCTAAATAATGCGGTTATTTATTGCTATAATAACCCTCATAGTATTTTAAATCAAATAATTATCAAACCCAAAATCTCCTGACTATTCATGTAAGGAATTCCGGTACTAACAGCATATGAATGAAGATTGGATACTCGAACATCAAAAATATCAGACTGGTACACTGGTACTGGCAATTCTGATGAACCCTCATGAGCGGGGCGCTCACCAAGGGGCATGAAAATCAGCGGGACAAGAATGTCCCGCCTATCCTCGTAGAAATGGATAGGCGGGGTTTTCTTACCCCGCCGGAAGGGATTTTCGGATGAACTGTCATGAGCCTTCGACTCACAAAGGTTGATGAAAATAAGACCCCCTCACCCGGTGCCCCCCTCCTGCCTCCCCCCGCAAAGGAGGGGGGAGGAATTTAGTTGCAGCTCTCCCGCCGGGGGAGAGGGAGGCTTATGTTTATCCCCCCTCCCTTGACGGGAGGGGGCAGGGGGAGGGTGAGCTATGGAGATTTTCTGATGAAAGACCGCATACTCGATTAAGAGCAATAGATATACTGTCCATGGAATTCGGAATTCAATGTGTTGTAACTGATTGGCAAATAACATATTTCTTAATAAAAACGTTATTGCAATATCATTTTTTTACTAAATATTGACATCCTTATAACTTTTATGCCAGTATTTGTACACAACTACATACAATTTCTGACATAAAAGTTATAAGGTATTTAAAATGATTAATTTTGACAGTTTCTTATTGCAAAATCCATGGAGAAGTAAAGGTTTTACCTTTTCGTCATATATCAACAGGGATATGTTTCCTTCTGTTTTGCCTTATCTGTCACAAAATCATATCATCATAATCACAGGTGCACGCCAGGTTGGAAAAACCACTTTGATGTATCAGGTCATGGAACATTTAACAGCAGAAGGTATTTCACCTCAAAATATATTTTATTTCAATCTTGATGATGAAGAGCTGCTGGACTCCATAAATAATCCTGCTGAGTAAATAATCTTTCCATACAAGAGACCAATACGCTTTTTTGGATTACACTAAACTCACTCCTTAGTGAATTCTGCTTATACGGAGGTTATCCGGAAATCATTATTGAAAAAGATTATGAGATTAAGAAAAGATTGCTTAAAGAGATTTACAACAGCTATGTCAGGAAAGACGTTAACGTTTTCAAAAGGGTCAGACCCTTTTTCACAAATATAAGAAAAGAGTTAAGCAAGATGCCTAAGGTGTATGCCATGGATAATGGGATTAGAAATGCAATGGTTAATAATTTCAGTCCTATTGAATTACGGCCTGACAGCGGAAAGCTCATCGAAACCCTCGTGTGGAGTGAACTGATTAAAAGTTCTGATGACCCTGATTCTATACGGTATTGGCGGACACAGGCGGGAAGCGAAGTGGATTTTATTGTAAATTCACTCCCAATAGAAGTAAAGTATTCAAACTTTAAATCCCCTAAAATCCAAAGAAGCCTTAAACACTATATAGAACAATATAAACCGGGTAATGTGATTGTGGTGACAAAGGATTTCGCAGGGGAAACTTATGATGGTGAAACGATAGTAACCTTTGTCCCTGTGTATCTGATGCCGTGGGTTGAGAGATTGCAGGGATCGCCCTTTTAATTTACCTGAAATACTATTATACTTTCCGGCATGTTCCGGACATGCCTGCTGGTAAAAATTGCAGTAGTTATTTTCTTCATAACCGTTATACCTGATGCATACTCATCAGCGGCGTCTCTTTTATCCCATAATATCAATCTAACCTTTGATTTAAAGGCACACAGCATAGATGCAGTTGATCACATCATGATTCATTCAGCCGGAGATAAGATATTTATAGCTTATATAAATACGAATGCTGTTATCAAATCAGTAAAAGGAGTGGATGGGGCTAATCTGTTGTTCTCAGTAGACAATGATGAAAAGGAAGGTAAGAAGAGGATTGTTGTCCATTTGCCGCGTTCATCAGAGATTACCCCCCCTCGCCCCCCCTTAAACAAAGGGGGGGAATTTTCATCATCCACGGAAATAATAATTGAATACTCAGGGAGATTTTCAGAACTGCCGGGGGATATTAAGTTTTCAAGGGAGTTTCTGAGTGATAAACCTGTTGCTTATGCTGGAGAAGAGATAACTCTGATTGATAGTTCTGCCTGCTGGTATCCATGTACAAATGAGCCAGCTATATTCAAAGTAACCGCCGTTACACCTGAACATTATGAGATAGTTACGGAAGGTGAAAAGATAACAAGAAAGGTAGAGAATGGGACGACTGTTACTGCATGGGATATACCATATCCTTCATCCGGTATTTATCTGGTTGGCGGCAGATATGTTATACACGAAGAGAAGTATAATGACATAACAATCTATACTTATTTATTTCCTGAAGATGTTGGTTTGTCCGCAACATATCTTGATAATTCAAAGAGGTATCTTGAGCTTTATAACAGGCTCCTCGGCAGGTATCCATTTAAGAAATTTGCTGTAGTAGAAAATATGCTCTCAACCGGATTCGGGATGCCTTCATATACTCTGCTTGGTCAATCCGTTTTACGGCTTCCTTTTATAGTCAAGACCTCCCTCGGACACGAGATAGCACATAACTGGTGGGGTAATTCAGTCTACCCTGATTATGAGTCCGGCAACTGGAGTGAGGGGCTTACTACTTATCTGGCAGATTACCTGTATGAAGATATGGAAGGAAAAGGGGCCGCCTACAGGAACCAACTCCTGCGGGACTATGTAAACTTAGTTAAGCCATCCCCATCCGCCGACTACCCGCTTACTAAGTTCAGGAACAGGGCCGTACCGGAGGACAGGGCAATCGGGTATGGTAAGGGGGCTTATGTATTCCATATGATGAAGGTTATGCTTGGCGAAGAGAAGTTTTATGAGGGACTTAGATATGTAATAAAAAACAGGAGCTTCAAGGTTACATCATGGGATAATTTCAGAGAGGCTTTTGAAAAGGTATCCGGAAAAGACCTGAGACCGTTTTTCAGGCAGTGGGTAGAAAATAGCGGTGCACCTGTCATAAGGCTTGGAGAGGCAACTCTTTCTCAGAAAGAAGACGAATATATTATCAATATCTCCATACATCAGAAGGGGCGAACTTATGAAATTTACCTGCCTGTATTGGTTGAAACAGAAGAAGGCAACATTCTTACATATCATTGGATTAAAGACCCGATCAGTGTTATAGAACTACATTCTTCATCACGGCCAAAGGCTGTAACCGTTGACCCATATTACGATGTATTCAGGAGGCTGAATCAAGAAGAGGTGCCTGCGACAATTGGTAAGTTTATGGGGTCGAACAAGAGGCTTTTGATACTCCCGTCCAATGAAAAGAAAGATATAGTAGAGGCATATTCAAAAATAGCTTCAGGCGTTAACGGCGTTATTGTTAAGTATGATAAAGATGTCAGCAATGGGGATTTAATAATGAATAATATCTACATTACAGGCGAGGCATATCTTAATATTTCCGCTGACAAATTAAGCCCTGAGCTTCCCCAGGAAATCAAAATTGATAACGAATATATATATGTTAAAGGTAAAAGCTACAACAGGAATGACTCTGTGCTGATTTTAACAAGACCAAACCCCTTTAATCCGGATTCAGTGTTCCTCTTTTTCTCAGGTGATAATTCGGGATATATTGAATCTGCCGGTGAAAAAATGGGGCACTATGGCAAATACAGCTACCTCCTGTTTTTCAAGGGTGAGATTGCAGAAAAGGGTGTGTGGGAGGCAGGAATGATGAAAAAGGATTTTTAATTCTGGAGGCGGCGAGCGGAATTGAACCGCTGAATAAAGGTTTTGCAGACCTCTGCCTTACCGCTTGGCTACGCCGCCCTAATTTTATGCTGAAAAATACAAGTTGATATTCTATAGATGATTGACCTGCAAGTCAAGATAGTTTGGAAAATCAAATTATGGATGAACTTTCATGAGCGGGGCGCTCACAAGGGGGCATGAAAATTGGTCTGCACAAAGATGGTTATTGTGTTTCGGGATTCCATCCTGAAACCGAGTCGGGGCAGGATGTATTTCGGGAAAGATTCCCGAAATACAAGAAAAAGCAGGTCTTTATCTGCTTACTGCTTACTTGAGGTTATTTTCGGATGAACCCTCATGAGCCGGGCGCTCACAAAGGGAAATGAAAATAGTAAACAGTAAGCAGTGAGCAGTAAACAGGAAAGGCAGTCTTTATCTGCTAACTGCTTACCGCTTACTGCTTACTTGGGGTCATTTTCGGATGAACTGCCATGAACCTTCGGTTCACAAAGGTTGATGAAAATAAGGCCCCCTCACCCGGACCCTCTCCCGCCAGGGGAGAGGGAAGCAAATGTTTATTCCCTCCCCCTTGAGGGGGGAGGGTTAGGGTGGGGGTGAACTATGGAGATTTTCGGATGAACCCACATGAACCAAGGTTCACAAAGGGACATGAAAATCAGCGGGACAAGAAAGTCCCGCCTATCCTCGTAGAGATGGATAGGCGGGGTTTTCTTACCCCGCCGGAAGGGATTTTCGGATG
>JACRGV010000158.1 GCA_016212215.1 Nitrospirota bacterium | reverse complement strand
AGGGTCTGTCATGAAATAACTTGTGCATTTAGGCGCTCAGATTTCGGTCAGGATTGAGTGCGACCGATTGAGCAAACCCGAAGGCGTAGTTGAATCTACGCTGAGGGGTTGCGATTGAGGAGCACACAAAGATGGCCGGAAGATGAGATGCATAAATGTATAGGTTATTTTATGACAGACCCTTAGTCTAAAAAACCATTGAAAACTGTATTAACCCTTACGAAAGGATTTGAATAAAAATGAGCACAGAGCCAAACAAGGTTATCTACTCCATGATAGGGGTAAGCAAGTTTTATGATAAGAAGCCCGTACTGAAAGATATTTATCTCTCATATTTTTACGGGGCAAAGATCGGGGTACTCGGTCTCAACGGTTCAGGAAAAAGCTCACTCCTCCGCATACTTGCAGGGAAGGATAAGGAATTCAATGGCGAGGCTGTTCTGTCGCCGGGATATACCGTCGGTTTACTTGCCCAGGAACCGGAACTGGATAACAGTAAGACCGTGAAGGAGATTGTTGAAGAAGGTGCACAGGAAATTGTAGATGCCCTGAAAGAATATAACAGAATCAATGAAAGATTTGCTGAACCCATGTCAGATGATGAGATGAATAAGCTCATTGAACTTCAGGGAAAGGTTCAGGAGAAACTGGATGCAATGGACGCATGGGAACTGGACTCACGTCTTGAGATGGCAATGGATGCACTGAGATGTCCTCCGGGAGATACACCTGTAAAGCTGCTATCCGGCGGGGAAAGGCGGCGTGTTGCTTTATGCAGATTACTTTTGAAAAAACCGGACATCCTTCTTCTTGATGAGCCTACCAATCATCTTGACGCCGAGAGTGTGGCATGGCTTGAGCACCATCTGCAAAATTATGCAGGAACAGTAATAGCAGTTACTCATGACCGTTACTTCCTCGACAATGTTGCCGGATGGATTCTGGAACTTGACCGCGGTGCAGGAATCCCATGGAAAGGGAATTACTCGTCATGGCTGGAGCAGAAGAGTAACCGCCTACAGCAGGAGGAGAAGACAGAGAGCGAGAGACAGAAGACCCTTCAGCGGGAACTTGAATGGATACGGATGTCTCCAAAAGGACGCCACGCAAAATCAAAGGCCCGTATCACCTCTTATGAGACCCTCCTTAGTCAGGATACAGAAAAGAGGGTAAAAGATATGGAAATCTACATACCACCTGGGCCGCGTCTTGGTAATGTTGTTATTGAAGCAAATAACGTAAGTAAGGCATTCGGGGATAATATCCTTATGGAAGGGGTGACCTTCTCACTGCCTCCAGGCGGGATTGTAGGGATTATAGGACCGAACGGTGCAGGAAAGACCACACTCTTCAGGATGATAACAGGACAAGAGAAGCCTGACTCAGGAACATTCAGGACAGGGGAAACTGTAAAACTTGCTTATGTTGACCAGAGCCGTGATGACCTTAATCCCAATAAGACATTATGGGAGGTTATCTCTGACGGACTGGATGTTGTAAAGCTCGGTAAAAGGGAGGTTAACTCACGCACTTATGTTGCCCGTTATAACTTCTCAGGAAGTGACCAGCAGAAAAAGGTCTCGACACTTTCCGGCGGTGAGAGAAACCGCGTCCATCTTGCACGTATGCTGAAGGAAGAGGCCAATGTCCTTCTGCTTGATGAACCCACCAATGATTTAGACGTAAATACCATGCGCGCACTTGAAGAGGCACTGGAAAATTTTGCCGGCTGTGCCGTTGTCATCAGCCACGACCGCTGGTTCCTCGACCGTATAGCAACCCACATACTTGCTTATGAAGGCGACAGCAAGGTGGTCTGGTTCGAAGGAAACTATTCAGAATACGAGGCAGACAGGAAGACCCGCCTCGGCGCAGCCGCAGACCAGCCCCACAGGATTAAATACAGGCATCTGACAAGGGGGTAGCTCCGTAGACTTGAGTGCATTAGGATACATAAAACAAAACAGATGGCGGAGATGCATATTAATTAATGAGTTTAATATGGTGGCGGTGCAGGGAATCGAACCCCGGACAGGAGGCTTATGAAACCTCTGCTCTAGCCGACTGAGCTACACCGCCGTATATTTTGAATGTTGTCCTGTTTTGTAGATGATAGAAATTAAATGATTTAGCAAGGTTTGTCAAGCGGTGTAAAATGTTCCACTGCGTGATATGAACTTCTCACAAGCGGTCCGGCCTCTACATGACTGAATCCAAGCTCTAACCCTTTATTCTTTAGTTCATCAAACTCATCCGGATAATAATATCGTTCTACCGGGAGATGTCTTTTACCTGGACTCAGATATTGCCCTATAGTCAATATCTCACAACCTACATTCTGTAAGTCCTTCATTACTTCAACGACTTCTTTAAGTTCCTCGCCTAACCCTAACATTATCCCGGATTTTGTTAATATATCAGGTCTGTTCTTTTTAACATGCTCTAAAAGATAAAGGGACTGTTCATATATTGCACCCGGCCGCACAATTTTATACAACCTTGGGACTGTTTCAATATTATGGTTTAAGACATCAGGTGACTCATTTAACACTATATTGAAGGATTCTATTGACCCTCTGAAATCGGGAATTAGTACTTCAACTGTACTTTCCGGATTATGCTTACGAATCATGGAAATTGTCTGAGCATAGATGCCTGCCCCGCCGTCCTGCAGGTCATCCCTTGTAACTGAGGTCACAACAACATGCCTTAACCCCATATCCTTTGCTGCTTGTGCAACCCGCTCAGGTTCTTCATAATCAACAGACTTAGTCTGTCCCTTTGTAACATTGCAGAACCTGCATCCCCTTGTGCAAACATCCCCAAGTATAAGAAATGTTGCAGTCCTCTGATTAAAGCACTCTCCGATATTAGGACAGTTTGCCTCCTTGCAGACCGTGTTCAATCTTGATGATTTAAGTAATCTATTTACTTCAGAGTATGTATTCCCTGCCGGCAATCTCACCTTGAGCCACTCCGGCAGCCTTTGTCTTTTTTCCTGGTGCATAATTTGAAATTATAACAGAGTGCCATGTAAAATTCATCCCAAAATCCCTCCGGCGGGGTAAGAAAACCCCGCCTATCCATTTCCATGAGGATAGGCGAGACATTCCTGTCCCGCTGATTTTCATGGCCATTTGTGAAACCCCGTTTCATAGGAGTTCATCCTAAGATAACCCCATCCCCACCCTGACCATCCCCTTGAAGGGGAGGGAAATCTCCTCTCCCTCAGGGAGAGGATTAAGGTTAGGGTGGTTTTTTCGTTGGACTTCTCATCTTCCTCTTTATTTAAGATGGGTACTATGCTATAAATATTTTCTTAAATTGTCATAACAGGAGGTCGTGAAAATTTCTTACCCTTGGTTTGTCAGAAAAGATTTGGATGGGTTCTTCGGGCTGTTCATTGATAATCTCATACAGCTCATGCTGATACTCCCTTTGGCCGGTGCGGTTGCAGGGATTCCTAAGGAGATAATTTTTGGTTATGTGCTTCCCGGGGCAGCAATATCCATTGTCATCGGGAATATCTTTTATTCTATTCAGGCACGGAGGCTTGCCATCCGAACCGGCAGAGATGACGTTACTGCCCTGCCTTACGGTATAAATACAGTAAGCCTGTTTGCATTTATTTTCTTCATTATGGGGCCTGTTTATCAGGAGACTAAAGACCCTATACTTGCATGGAAGATCGGGCTTGTTGCATGCCTATTCAGCGGGGTGATTGAGGTTATTGGGGCATTTACCGGCAACTGGATACGCCGGGTTACTCCGCGGGCCGCACTGTTATCAACACTTGCCGGGATTGCCATAACATTTATCTCAATGGACTTCACATTCCAGATATTCTCAAAACCTGCCATCTCACTTATCCCAATGGCAATCATCCTTATTTATTATATGTCCCATGTAAAACTTCCGTGGGGAATTCCGGGGGGATTTCTTGCGGTTGTAGTCGGTACTGCTATAGCATGGATACTTAATCTATCAGGATTCACCGATTATTTTCATCCTGACTGGACAAAGGGTATTGAAGCATCCTTCCATCTTCCTGTTCCGGTAGTTGGTGATGTGTTAAGTATGCTTTGGAGTGAATATGTCTGGCGGTACATGTCAGTAATAATTCCGATGGGGCTTTTTAATGTAATTGGTTCACTCCAGAATCTTGAGAGTGCTGAGGCTGCAGGTGATAAGTTTGAGACAATGCCTTCGCTACTTGTAAACGGTATCGGAACAATTGCCGCCTCTTTTCTGGGCAGTTGTTTTCCAACAACCATCTATATTGGTCACCCCGGTTGGAAAATGCTTGGGGCCAGAACCGGTTACTCATTATTAAACGGTATATTCATCTCTTTAATCTGCCTTACCGGCACAATGGATGCAGTATTGAAACTTATTCCTCTTGAGGCCGGTGTTGGGATACTATTATGGATTGGTATCATAATCACTGCCCATGCATTCCAGGAAACACCAAAGCACCATGCGCTCGCAGTTGCCGTCGGCATAGTCCCTGCACTTGCTGCATGGGGGCTGAATATGGTTGAATCGGGATTGCGGGCAGCAGGTACAAACCTTTTTACCACCTTAAGCAACGGATCATTTCAGGGGATATTGCCCATAAACGGCACCATATCACTCAGTCAGGGATTTATCTTCACATCAATGATCCTTGCCGCCATGTCTGTCTACATAATTGAACATGAATATTGGAAGGCGGCACTGTGGGCGGCAAGTGCGGCAGTAATGTCGTATTTCGGGATTATACATGCATATACACTGACGAGTTCAGGACTCACCTATAAATTTGCATTCGGCGCTGCAACAGAATTTGCAATATGTTATGCAATTGTTGCTATCCTCCTTATAATACTTCAACCATTTAAATCTGAATCTCTTTAATCTTTTTTTAATCTTCCATCAGTTATAGTAACACTCATAAAGATTGATATAACTATCACTTAAGGAGGTGAATAGAATGTTTAACCCTTTTTCAGTATTTGATCTCTTCGACATTGGAATAACTGTTGTCACAGTCGCTGTTGCCGCCATAATTACAGCCACAATAGTTCATCAGATTATAGCCTAAACAATTCACCTGATTTGCTCAGGAACATCGCGATGGGATTCTTGACATAAGATATGCTTTTAGTGTAAAGTCTCTCCTGTTAAACAATTGGGGGATCGTCTAAAGGCAGGACGACAGTCTCTGGATCTGTCTATCGAGGTTCGACTCCTCGTCCCCCAGCCAGTGTTTATCTGTGTATATCAGTAGTTAAATGCCGGATTCAGGATAATAGCAACTTCAAAAACTAATCTCAACCGTATCACCCTTGTGTGCATTTAGGTTTGTGGCTGCATTTCCTGAATATGTGTAGATTTCAATGAGGTTAAAGCTGTTTATGATTATGCCCTGTTCCCCTTCTTTTGTGTCTGCATAACACTTCCTGATGCCGGAGATTTTATGTCCGCAGATATCTATGTGAACATTGGAAGGTGATATACCCTTTTGTAGAAGTTCATCCACAACGCCTCGCGGGATATTGGTAATTATATTACCGAAAATATCAATATAGATTACAGACCCGCTTACCTTAGACAGTCTTCTCTCAACAGGAGGAATCTTTATCTTTGAGTAGTCTTCAATAACCCTGCCGAAGGAGCCTGTTGAGAATCCCTTAGATAGCCATGCGGCAACAGGTGCAAATATGTCACGGCCATGAAAAGTAGAACTGACACTTTTAAGAAAATACTTTTCTTCTGTCACCTCAAACACCCTTGAATACGGGTCATTCTCAATTATCATTGAAAACACACCATTATCAGGGCCTACAAAATAGTGACCTGATGATGCTATGAGCAGAGGCCGCCTGTTGCTCCCCACGCCCGGGTCAACAACCACGACATGAACAGTATTGTCAGGAAAGTATTTGAAAGATTTGCTGATGATAAACGCACCTTCCAGAATATTCTGGCTTGTAATCCCATGGGTAATATCCACGATAGTTGCTGAATCATTGATGTTGTATATAACCCCCTTCATCATCCCGACAAAAGGGTCTTTGTAGCCGAAGTCTGTTGTAAGTGTAATTAAGTTCATGTGAGAATCCTCTCCGGCGGGGTAAGAAAACCCCGCCTATCCATTTCTATGAGGATAGGTGGGACATTCTTGTCCCACTCATTTTCATCAACCTATGTGAGTACCACGTTAATGACCTGTTTATCAGCTTATGCAATAAAAAGCAATCTTACCTCTTGCTTCTTACTTCTGCTTTATATCCTTAATGCCCCTATAAGTTCCTTTATAGACATAAGCCCTCTTGATTCCATGTACTTCTCAATTCCCTCAACAATCTCTATAGAGACATTCGGGTTTATAAAGTTAGCAGTACCGACTGCAACTGCACTTGCCCCTGCAAGGAAGAATTCAATTGCATCATTTGCAGTTACTATACCGCCCATTCCTATAACCGGTATGTTTACAGACTTGCAAACCTGCCACACCATCCTTACTGCAACCGGCCTGATTGCCGGGCCGGACAGTCCTCCTGTTATATTGCCGAGCCTGGGCCTCCATGTTTCAGTGTCAATGGACATTCCGATCAGGGTATTAATGACTGATAATGCATCTGCCCCCTCTTCCTCACAGACCTTTGCAAAAGAGGCTATGTCAGTTACATTGGGGGACAATTTTATTATTACCGGCAGTGTTGTTGCGCTTCTGACAGCCCGTACCACCAATTTGGTGGAATCAAGGTCAGTTCCAAATGCAATCCCGCCTTCTTTTATATTAGGGCATGATATATTGACCTCAAGTGCGTCAACCCCTTCTACCCCATTAAAACGGGCTGCAACTTCAGCATATTCCTCAATGGTTGAACCGAATATATTTACAATCACCCTTGTTGCAAATTTTCTTAAAAAAGGTACCTTGTCTCTTATAAATGCATCAACCCCAATATTTGGAAGCCCGATAGCATTCAGCATTCCCGAAGGTGTTTCACATATACGAACAGGAGGGTTACCATAAGTAGGTTTCAGTGCAATACCCTTTACTATTATTGCCCCGACCTTGTTAAGGTCACAGTGTTCGGAAATATCTTCCCCATACCCTGCCGTACCGGAGGCAAGCATAACAGGGTTGGATAATGATATTCCTGCGATATTTATGTTTAATGAAGTCTTCATACGAAAATCACCATAGCTCACCCTCCCCCTAACCCCCTCCCGTCAAGGGAGGGGGAATCTTCGGCAATCTTTCATATCTCCCCTCCCCTTGCCGGAGGGCTGCAATTAAATTCCTTCCAAATTCCTCCCCCCTCTTTTGCGGGGGGAGGCAGGAGGGGGGCACGGGGGAGGGGGCCTCATTTTCATCAACCTTTGTGAGCCGAAGGCTCATGTGGATTCATCCGAAAATCTCCTCCGGCGGGGTAAGAAAACCCCGCCTATCCATTTCTATGAGGATAGGCGGGACTTTCTTGTCCCGCTGATTTTCATGGCCCTTTGTGAACCCTGGTTCATGACGGTTCATCCGAAAATCAACCCCATCCCCACCCTAACCCTCCCCTTGAAGGGGAGGGGATAAAAACTAAGCACCCTCTCCCTCAGGGAGAGGGTCCGGGTGAGGGTGGGGTT
>JACRGV010000157.1 GCA_016212215.1 Nitrospirota bacterium | reverse complement strand
GTATAATGCTAATCACTGCATCAGACTTGATGTATCCAGAATTCCCCCTCCCTTGACGGGAGGGGGTTAGGGGGAGGGTTAGAGCCTGCCCCCGAAGTAGTTATCGGGGGGTGGGGATGGGGTTGATTTTCGGATAAACTTTCATGAGTGGGTCGCTCACAAAGGGGGATGAAAATTCTGTACAATGGTTTTCGTAGCGTTGGGGTTTACCCCCAACGTCTCAGAAGGCTAACTTGGAGGTCTACGGCAGATGAACCTTAGACGTCGGGGATAAACCCCGACGCTACGACAGACAAGGTGTCATGGTGAGCTTGTCGAACCATGACAGTCTGTTAGGTTATTCTCTGATCCATTTTATATTTTTATACAACCCCTTCAAGGCATTATAAAATTTTTCATCTGCTGTAATAAGATCAAGACTACTGACTTCTGCTATGGCAAGATAAAGACAATCGTACACCGGGCGGTTATGTTTAATGGAAAGTTTAAGAGCTATATCTATGAACTCCTTATCATTAAACACCTCAAGGTTTATTAAAAGCAGATTATTAAGGGCTTCTGTCGCAGCCTCATTGGGAAATCCTCTCAACCTACACGCCTTCCATAATACATTTGCACACTCAGAAAAAAATAAAACAGGAACAATTGCCTTTAAGTTCCCTGAAACTATCCTGCTAAGCAACGAATACGCTTCTGCTGTATAAGGCTCTCCATCCTCTTCCGTAAAAAACCACTTAATAGCCACACTGGCATCAATTACAGCAATAGTCACCGCTCTCTATCCTCTCTTAATAACTCAACAAGTGTCTTCCCTGCACTGAGACGGTATTTAGCCCTTATAGCTTTAACAGATGCCATGATATCGCTATTCTCTCCAGAATGTCCAAAAGCCTCTTCCAAAAGAACTATGGTCTCAGCGCTAATAGACCGCCTTTCTTTTTCCGCCCTGACCTTCAGTTTTCTGTAAAGATCATCTGGTATATCCTTAACATATAGTGTAGGCATAAAAAACCTCCGCTCTCTTTTGTCAAGTAAAATTATACCAATTAACTATTATTTTGCAAGTACTACGGTAAAGCGTAAGGAATTTTTTACAGAAAAATTCTTGTATAAAAAATAAAAAAGGGTGACTACTTATTAGGTAGACACCCTTTTTGTACTCAATAGGTTAAAGTTTAAATAACCATTTAAGCTTTGATCTTTTTTCTGCCAAAAATACCAAGTCCAACAAGGCCTGCTCCCATGAGAAGTAGGGTAGCCGGTTCTGGAACTGGGTGAGATACCTTCCAATGTGGAGATGACAGGACAATCTTATTGCCATTTCCATCAATGTAGTCAACTTTGGCATTACTAAATGTTACCGGGACATAACCGCTTAGTGTAACAGTCATAGAATTCAGAGTAGTTCCTATTGTGATTCCATTTGCTGAGTTATTAGTATCCCATATCCACCACCCTCCAGCCTGATTGATTGTCCAGCCTGCTGGAGCCGTACCAACACCGGTGTGACCACCATTCATAACATGGAAAGAGGTAATTGGATCAGCAATAAGATCATTAGCAACAGTGTAAACATATCTTGTTGTATTTGGGGTTGGGTCATAGTAAACCTTTTCCCAAACCTCCCACAATTTGTTGCCATCAATATTACCAAATTGGAAAGTGCTAGCTATACACCCAGACCCACTACAACCAGTCACAAGTGTTCCACCACTATCATAAAGATCCTCTACACCCTCATGTATGATTGTTGGGATTGCTTTAGCATCAGTAAATGCGCCAAGCACGAATACTGTAGCCACCATCGTCAAGATACTCCCCCATACTTTTACTTTTATAAAGTTTTTCATATTTTCACCTCCTTTCATTTTTAGATTTTTATTATTTCCAACAAGTCTTGCAGATTATATTTTAAATTCTTTATTAAACATTGTTGTTGATTTAATATTATTGCAAGCTATATGCCAATTATGTAACTATCTGAATTTACAGGGTTCTGAATATTATGATAAATAACTATCACCTCTGAAGTGTTAATTTTTCAGTCATTAAACAATACACATTGCCATCTATTTATGTTTCATTGGTAAACAACAACAATAATATAACAATAATATCAATGAGTTACATACGATATATCAAGTGTTAAATTTCTTGTCACCTATTCTCATCAGTAATTCTTATTCACTGCAAATCTATGGGGAATAGATAGATATTTCAATAGGATATATCAAAGTTGTAGGTGTTAAATTTCCTGTCACTACAGCCATCTACTAACTATAGAGAGGGTTATCTGGTTGCGTTTCATCTCAGAAATTGTTGCAATCTGAGACAATTGATTGAAATGTGACATAGAGAAGGAACAGGTCAACCATTTCCTGATCGTATAATTCAGGTTTCCGCTTATATGGTAAGATTGTGTATCCACATCGCTTCCTTTAATTGACTTGTTAGTAGAATAGGAAGCTTCAATACCGGATGAGAGGAACTGTGAGTGTATGTTGGAGAGATTTAGGGAATACACATCAGCAATAACGGGTGTTCCGCTTATGCCGCTTGTAGAATTAAGGCTTCTTGAATAACCTGCTGAGAATGTATGCCATTCCATACGTTTTGAAAGGTTAACATTACCTCGTGTAGCTGTCTGATTTTTCCCTGTCTCAGCGGCCACGAGACTAACGCCTGTATTCGCATCCAATGATATAGACTGAGAAAGAGGGTGTTTTACCCCTAATGCAATAGAATAGTAGTTTGAATCTTCTTGTCCTGACCTTGCTGAGCTTATACTAATGTTACTATATAATAAATCCTTCTTAAGGGAATAACCTCCTCCAAGCCCTAATGTATTCGTTATATTATCCTTATATAGCGGACTACTATAATTAGTTAAGGTATTAGAATAATTCGTGTCTAAATTAAAACGCTGTGTAATAGGTAGTGAGAAGTTGACCCCGGCAGAATTTCTGAATATATTATTTCGTTTAATCTTAATGCCATAATTATCTAATCCATTACCTCTTTGGCTGTTATCTGAAAGATCAGGGGTAAAGGTAAAACCCTCTGTAACCGTAAGCCTCCCGCCCCCGCTACCAATTAACAACCTCTGAAACCAGCGGTCGAGGCCAATATTTATGTTACCCCCATGTGTAAATACATTAGCCTTATGCTGACTTGCATAAGAATTAAAATTTAATAGATAACCTCCATTAAACTCAATATTAGGTCCACTATAAGATGCAGCAAGATTAGTTCCTATCCTCGAAACATAATCCTCGGTTGAGGAAGATGCAGAATATACATTACTGTCATATACTTCTGAGACAGAGACCGATGGTGTGAATTGAAAATTAGGTTTGGCAAAAGATTCAACGGTTAAAACTAAGATTAAGATTAAGACTAAGACAAAAAAGGCAAATATAGAGCAAATAGAATAAACAGCACGTAACACTCTATGCCCTTCTTTTTCCCCATAGCCCTAATCCTAATATGCCGGTACCAAGGAGTAAAATAGTGGACGGCTCTGGAACATGTGGTGGTTGCGGAGGGATTTTTAAACCGCTCTCTGCATCATGTGAAAAGGGGGCGAAAGATTTTATATCTACATCATAGCTGCATGACTTACCAGTCTTTGAACATTTATTCTTATTAGGCGATACATTGTATACTATCCTATTATACAGGTCAAAATGAATCACATAAGGTTTATCTAATGCACTAATATCAACTTCAAAGCTTTGATAGTACATATCTCCATTGCTGGATGGAGTCGGTCCCTGACCCGGATGTAATTGTGTATCGTAACCTATTGCTCTATTATCGCTATCGAACTCAAACGCGTATTCCATAAAATATGTTGGGAAAATACCATGCTCACCTAAATCACCAGCATCATGCCCCTGCTTTCCGGCGCTTATTTCCAATGGTGGATCACCATAGATCATGTCATCGGTCACACCATAAGTGTCGCCTGCAAAAGAGAATTCACCCAAATCAGAATCAACAGTAACCTGAGGGTGGATTGCCACAGAGATGAAATACTGATCTTCTAATGAAGCCTTACAATCAGGTTTCAGATATGCATAAAGGGTAAATTTGTTTTGAGATGCAACAATGGTCTGAGTAGAATTGTTATAAGTACCATTTTTAATATCAAGCTGTAAAGAAGGAATGGCAAATGCCGGTATAACAAAGATGAATATACTTAGCATAAACGCAACAAAAAAATTAACAAAGATTTTTCCCATGATTCACCTCAAACTGATCGGTCAATTGTCAATAACATCTTGTTTTAAATGAAATGCAACTTATATACCATAGTTATGTAAATTTATTTACTATTGTAACCTATTGATTTATCTATTATTATTTTTTATTGCCCTTTTACAATCTACGCTAATAGGTTATAAAAGTGTAAAGTCTTTTAACAGTGTGTAAAGCAATTTAACAGTTACCCTATCCAAGAAGCCTCGTAGCTCACCCCCACCCTGTCCCTCCCCCGTCAAGGGGGAGGGGATTAAGAGAAGGCAGTTAACTCACTTTTCTCTAATTGTAATCCCGTATTTTCTTATCATTGCAGTTAGTGTCTGCCGGCTGACGCCAAGTTCCCTTGCTGCGTGAGTTACGTTTCCATTATTTTTTGTAAGCGCATCAGTTGCAAGGGTCGTTTCAAGGGCCTCCTGTGCCTCCTGAAGTGAGGCAAACTTCTTGGGTGATTTATTTTTAGATGAAGCGAATTCAAGGTCAGCGGCTGAGAGCAAATCAGTGTCTGCCATAACAACTGCCCTTTTAATCCTGTTTTCAAGTTCCCTGATATTTCCAGGCCAGTTATAATTATTCAGTACTTTTGAGACATCATCAGCAAACCCACGGACAGGCTTTTTAAATTCCCTTGAGAAACGATTCAGAAATGCCCTGGACAATAAGGAAATATCATCACCCCTCTCTCTTAATGGCGGCATAAAAAGGGTAATAACACTAAGGCGAAAGTATAAGTCCTCCCGAAATTTCCCAATATCTATAGACTCCTTGAGATCTCTATTGGTTGCTGCAACTACACGTACGTCTACAGCAATCTCCTCTCTACCGCCGACCCGCTCAATTACATGTTCCTGAAGGAATCGTAGAAGTTTCACCTGTAATGGAAGGCTCAACTCTCCAACTTCATCTAAGAACAATGTCCCGCCTTCTGCATACTCAATTTTTCCCTTCTTTCTTGCATCTGCACTTGTAAATGCCCCCTTTTCATGTCCGAATAGTTCATTCTCGAGAAGTGTTTCAGGTATAGCGCCGCAATTAATCACTATAAACGGTCCTTCCCGGCGGTCACTTAATTTATGTATTGCCCTTGCTGTAAGTTCTTTACCGGTGCCGGATTCACCAAGGATTAATACCGGAACATCAACAGTTGAAACCTTTCTTAAAGACTGAAATAATAATTCCATTGCCGGGCTGTTACCCAGTATCCCTTCTACTCCGTCTGCCTGACTCTGACGCTGAAGGGTGAGGTTTTCCTGTTCAAGCTCAGACATGTGGAAGGCCCTTTTGATAACAACACGAACCTCATCCATAACCGGCGGTTTTGTAAAAAAATCAAATGCCCCCATGTCAATCGCTTTTAATGCATTTTCACGCTCTGTATTCCCTGAAACAATTATTACTTTAATATTTGGGTCAAAGGCAAGTATCTCTTTAAGGGTTCTTAAGCCCTCTTCAGCAGTCCTCGGCTTAGGTGGGAGCCCGAGGTCAAGCATTACCACTTGCGGATGAGAGGCATTAACAATATTTAAAGCAGAGGCGCTGTCATAAGCCTCAAATACTGCATAATCTTTAGATAATGCCCACCTCATCTGTGACCTTATTGAATCATCATCATCAACAATCAATAACTTAGGCTCAGTCATTTTAAATTCCCTTCCACCGGCAATATAACACGAAATACACTACCCTTTCCTTCTTCACTCTCCACCTCGATCTTTCCTTCATGGGCATCAATAATTTTCTTGCAATGGAATAAACCTATACCAAGCCCGTTGGACTTTGTAGTTCTAAACGGCCTGAACAGAGATGATTGCATGAAATCACGGGACATACCGCATCCATTATCAGCAACACTTAATATAACATCCCCGTTTTTTGATAAAGTATCCACTTTAATCTTACTATCGGGTGGTGACGCCTCTATTGCATTAAGGATAAGATTTAATAATACCTTTTTTAACTGTTCACCGTCTGCCCTGACTGACGGGACATTGCCAAGTTTTTTTATTATCCTTAATGAAGATGTCTCCTGTCCATTTAGACTTGATACTATTTCGTCAAGAAGACTATTAAGGTTTACAGGAGATAAATGAACATGTATCCCCTTTGAAAGTAAAGTAAGGTTAGAAATCATTGAATTCATCTTCGATACAGTAGACTTTAGTGTCTTCATTGCATCCTGCTGAAATAAAGGATTACTAAGATGATCTTCCGAATTCTGCACCAGAAGGGATAAGGTAGAAACAAGATTCTTTAAATCATGAATAAAGAAAGTGGAAACCTGATGGAATGTCTCAGCCTCTTTCGCTGCAACAATCTCTTCTGTAAGACTGATATTTTTTATCCGATTTGCTGCATGGGCTGATATTGCCTTCAGGAGGTCAATATCATCTGAGGTATAAGGCTCCCCTGAAATGTCTGCCTCCTGTATAATAAATCCTATCAGGTCCTTTCCCTCAACTATAAGAGGTGTGCACAACACACCGCGGGTAATAGCAATCAATGGGGTTATATTTTTCCTGAATGCACTTTCATCTTCTGCCTCGATTTCAGTCAGAAAAAAAGGTGAACGATGTCCTTTAATGTATAAAATCAGCGGGTGTTTTTCTGCAATCTGTATTCGGTCGGAAATGTTAACCGTAGATGCGGCCATATTATATATGGAAGAAGAATCATGAAGCCACAGAAAAACACCTCTCGGACCCATTGTTTCTGAGATCATTTCAACTATTGACGTTCTAATGTCCGAAAGGTCACTCTTTATGCCGAGTTTCTCGACAGTCTCCATCCATTTATCCTTAAATTCATACTTATGACGGTAGAAATGTTTATTAACAATGAGTTGGAGTTTACGTTTTACCCTGCTCGAGAAAAGCACGACAAACACACCTGTTAAAGCTATGAATATAAAGAGGGGGCTCCAGAATGTATCATATTCACCTCCAATAAACTTAATCCCCTGAGTAATTAAGCCTACCAAAAGGAGATAGGCACCCACAAGAAATACGGTTAGTGAATTATAAATAACATACCTTGAGACATAGATGTTTACATTAAGAAGCTTTTGTTTAATTATCGCAATCAACATAAGCCCGGATGAGATCGCCGTTACAACAGAACCTGCAGGAATATAATTAACATCAAGTACAGAAAATAAAATGGCCCTGCTGGCAAGATAGATTTGAAAAGAAAGCAGACTACCTACACCGATAATCACATATTTAACCTGATGACGTTTAGAACCATAAGAAAAGCGAAGTGTGTTTTCAAGATGTATAATGTTAATAACCATCCCAAGAATTTTAAAAACATAAAAATACCGGCCGACTGGTCCTAATAATAATACCTCATGTGTTATCTCCAATGTAGGCAATGAGAAAAACAGGGAGGAATTCTGCCACATTATAAAAACCAGCGAAGTTATGAACAATCCTGCAGTTACGGGCAGCCATCGAAATAATACCTCTTTATAATTAACGCGGGCAAATGTAAGGGAGAATAAAAACCATGCTGAAGGCAGGAGGGCTTCACCGACAAGAGATATTTTCTTCCCGAGCACAGCAAGGTTACCACTGTTTGAAAGGAGAAAAACAGCATTTCCCGATTCGATCAGGACATAACACAACATCCCAAGGCCGAATCCGATATTAGCAGGATGCCTGACATTTCGAAAAAATACAAAAAGCCCTAGTCCTAATGCTAATAAGGCCGCTGGGACAGGCAATAAATTAGGTATATAAGCCAGGGGGTAATTCATCATTAACGTTATATTTGCACCTGAAAATCTCCATTGCTCACCCTCCCCCTAACCCCCTCCCGTCAAGGGAGGGGGAATAAACGTTAGCCTCCCTCTCCCCAAGCGGGAGAGCTGCAATTAAATTCCTACCAAATTCCTCCCCCCTCCTTTGCGGGGGGAGGCAGGAGGGGGGGCTCCGGGTGAGGGGGCCTTACCTTCATCATCCTTTGTGAGCCGGAGGCTCATGAGTGTTCCATTTGCAATTTATGCAATTTACAGGCCAAGATTATTTATAGGTCATATTCTTCTCTTGCTTTTACCGGAATATCAAGTTTTTTCATCTTCTGGATAAGGGTGTTTCTATGGATTTTTAAGAGCCTTGCTGCTTTCCCTCTGTTCCATTTCGTATTGCATAATGCCTTCACTATTTCCGTTTTTTCATATACCATGCACTTTTCTTTTAATCCGGCATTATCCTCCCCAACCTGCTGATAATTTATAACATTTGAAATAATAAAATTCGGCGGAAGGTCTTTTATAGTTATATATCTATTATGGTCCATAAGAACAATAACACGTTCAATAATATTTTCCAATTCCCTGATATTGCCGGGCCATGAATATTGGGCGAAAACAGAAATTATTTCCGAGGAATAACCTTGAATGTTTTTATTTAATTTTTTGCAAATCTTTTTTATCAGGTATTCAACAAGAACAGGAATATCGCCTTTTCTATCCCTCAAAGGCGGCAGTGCAATAGGTATAATATTGAGGCGAAAATACAGGTCATGACGAAAACAGCCTTTTTCAACCTCTTCTGCCAAATCTACATTTGCGGCAGCTATTATCCGTATATCTAATTCAATCAATCTACCTGAACCTATTCTTTTTATCTCACGCTCCTGAATAACTCTCAGCAATTTAGACTGTAATTTAAATGGAAGACTGGAAATTTCATCTAAGAATATTGTGCCGCCATTTGCACACTCAAAATCACCAATCCTTCTGCTAATCGCCCCTGTAAACGCACCCCGTTCGTACCCCATTAATTCACTTTCTATCAATTCAGACGGTATAGCTCCACAATTAACAGGAATAAAAGGTCCCCTTGCCCGATTACTTATTTTATGAATTCCTTTGGCAACAAGCTCCTTTCCTGTGCCGCTTTCCCCGGTAATTAAAACAGTAGCTATTGTCATTGCCGCCTTACCGGCTATTTTCAGGGTTTCAATCATATTTGGGTCAACTGTCTTAATGTTTTCAAAGCTGTTGTTGTTTGGATACAATTCCATTTCTTCACCTCTTGAATGTTAATAATGTTAAATGTTAATAGAAAGACAGGATAGTCAAAGGCAGGACTACAGTTTTACAAAATCCAACCAATTACTACAAACTCTCTTAAATGATTTATATAGCTTACAATAAACATGCCAAAACCACATAACATATACAACTCATTGATATATTTAAGAAATAATCAATACTCCACCATATATAATGTTTAGCAGTAAATGACAAATAAGCCAATTTTTAACAGCCAATCAGGTGATTTACAACTATATAAGGCATGTATTCTATTGAAAAAACATATAGTTACGAACTAAAGCCATGTTGTTGGCCTGCATAGCTTAATAATTAGCCACTAAGAAATTAGCAATTGATACTCAAAAAATACACAACACACTGCCATCTCTAAAGCAACCTAACTTCTAACTTCCTGCCTCTTGCTTCTTGCCTCTTACTTCTTGCCTCTTACTTCTTGCTTCTTGCTTCTTGCTTCTATCTTCTATCCTCTGCTCACTGCTTACTTTATGATAAAAATCTCCTCTTGATATTTTCTCACCTTTTGTATTATAGTAAAAAACCTTTACTGACCAGAAAGATACGGAGGAGACATAACGAATGAGTAAAAGAACGGCATTATACGATATACATAAGGCACTAAATGGACAGATTGTGGAATTTGCCGGATGGGAGATGCCGGTATCCTATTCAGGGGTGCTTGAGGAACATAAGGCTGTGAGGACTACTGCCGGGTTGTTTGATGTCTCTCACATGGGGAGGATTCAGGTAACCGGGCAGGGGGCAAAGGGGCTTCTGCAATATCTTTCTACTGCTGATATATCAGGAATGAGGCCGTCTCAGGCTTTTTATACCCTTTTTTGTAATGAACGAGGCGGGGTTATAGATGACCTCTTCATATATAAGCTCGACAGAAACAGCTACCTTGTTTGTGTTAATGCCTCCAACAGGGAAAAATGCCTGAACTGGATTAAGGCAAACGCAGAAAAGTTTTCCAATGTAACTATAGAAGACCTCAGCGACACCATAGCACAGATTGCAATACAGGGACCGGAATCACTTGGTATTCTCCAGCCATTGACTGACCTTGATATCTCTTCAATAAAACTTAGGACATTCCTTCAGGGAAGGCTCGGTGGGATGGATTCATTAATAGCCCGTACCGGTTTTAGTGGTGAAAAGGGATACGAGTTGTTTGTTCCTGCTGTAATTGCTACCGGAATATGGGAATCCCTTATGAAACAGGGTGAGGCTGTCGGCATTAAGCCGGCAGGATTGGGGGCAAGAGATACCCTGAGACTTGAGATGGGCTATCTCCTCTATGGAAGTGATATGGATGATAATACAACACCGCTTGAGTGTAGTCTTGAAAAGGCGGTGGCACTTGATAAAGAGGATTTTGTAGGCAAAGCGGCCATCTTACAACAAAAGGAAAAGGGCATAGAACGTAAGCTCATCGGTTTTGAGGTGTTGGGGAAAGGGATACCCCGTCACGGACACCGTATATATTCAAACGGAAAGACACTTGGTGTTGTAACAAGCGGAAATTTTTCACCAAGCCTCAAAAAAGGTATAGGGCTTGGTTATGTACTTCCAAATTATTCAAAACCGGGGTCTGAGATATTTATAGACATACGCGGCAAGGCAGCGGTGGCGGTGGTTGTTGAACTTCCATTTTATAAAAAAGGTAAAAACGGTAAATAGTATGGAATACATACCGAACACTCCTGAAGACCAAAAAGAGATGCTCAGAGTCATTGGTGTGTCATCTTATGATGAACTCATCAGTAACATCCCTCCTGAAATCAGGCTGAAGGGCGAACTCAATCTATCCGCACCTTTATCTGAACTTGAAGTCATGAGTGAACTGAAGTCTCTCTCCATCATGAATGTAAATGCTGATGACTTTACCTGCTTTCTTGGTGCAGGTGCGTATGACCATTTTATACCGGCAGTAGTCCCCCATATAATCTCACGATCAGAATTTTACACTGCATATACCCCATACCAGGCTGAGATGAGTCAGGGTGTGCTTCAGACAATATTTGAATACCAGACAATGATATGCGAACTGACAGGAATGGAAGTCGCAAATGCCTCTATGTATGATGGTGCATCAGCAATGGCAGAGGCGGCTATGATGGCAATAAGGATTGCTAAGAGGAATGAAATCGTAATATCTTCCACAGTAAATCCCAGATACAGAAGGGTATTGGCTGCATATAACTCAGGGCTTAAACATCCTGTAAAAACAATAGAGTCATCCAATGGAATAACAGATATAAATAAACTTTCTCAGGCCATCACAGACAAGACTGCCGCTGTAATAATACAGTATCCGAATTTCTTGGGTTCAATAGAGGACATTAAGACTATTATTGATATGACACATAAGGCCGGTGCTGCATCCGTTATTGTTGCTGACCCTATTGCACTTGGCCTGTTAAAGTCACCGGGAGAACTCGGGGCAGAGATAGTGGTTGGAGAGGGTCAGCCTCTTGGAATCCCGTTAAGTTTCGGCGGGCCTTATCTCGGTTTCTTTGCAACCCGCATGGAGCATGTTCGTAAAATGCCCGGCAGGATTGTGGGTGCTACTACAGATAAGGAAGGAAAAGTTGGTTACTGCCTCACATTCCAGACAAGGGAACAGCATATCAAGAGGGAGCGGGCCACCTCAAATATATGTTCAAATCAGGCACTCATGGCCCTTGCCGCTACTGTATACATGTCAGCTATGGGTAAAAATGGCATTAGAGAAACAGCATCACTATGTTTGAATAAAACAGCTTATGCAAAACAGAAGATAGGTGAATTAAACGGTTATTCCATACCATTTACATCGCCGGTATTTAAGGAGTTCGTTGTAAAAACCCCTGTCCCTCCTTCTGTAATAAATAAGATGCTTGAAAAAGAAAAGATAGTCGGAGGTCTTGACATGGGTACATACTACCCTGAGCTGGGCAATCATATACTTTTCTGTGTAACAGAGAAACGTACAAAGAGTGAGATAGATAAGCTGGTAAAGATATTGGCTGAAGTATAGTCTAAGGCTGTAAACAGTAAGCAGATAAAAAGACAAAAGCAAAACCTAAGCAATTCCCTCCCCTTCAAGGGGAGGGTTAGGGTGGGGATGGGGTTTTATAGACATGAAACTAATTTTTGAAACAGGTGCCCCGGGCCGCCGCAGTTATTCACTGCCTGCCCTTGATGTGCCGGACAATGAACTCAGTTCACTTATACCGGCTGACCTGATAAAGAAAGAGGATGTCAATCTTCCAGAGGTCAGCGAAGTAGAACTTATCAGGCACTTTACAAGGCTTTCCCAAATGAACTTTGGGTTGGACTTGGGATTCTATCCACTCGGCTCATGTACCATGAAATACAATCCCAAGCTGAACGAAGAGACAGCAAAGATGCCTGGTTTCCTGCATTCACATCCATTACAGCCTGAGCACCTATCTCAGGGTTCATTAAAACTTATGTATGAGCTTGAGGTGTGCCTTAAAGAAATCTCCGGCATGAACAGGGTCTCTCTTCAGCCTGCAGCCGGTGCACATGGTGAGATGTCCGGTATGCTTGTAATTAGGTCATATCATGAGTCTAATGGTAGTCCGCGTAAAAGGGTGATTATCCCTGACTCTGCACACGGCACAAACCCTGCCAGTGCTGCACTTGCGGGATATGATGTAACGGTTATCAAGTCTACAAGAGAGGGGCTTGTAGATATAAATGAGCTGAAGAAGGTACTTGATTCTGATTGTGCGGCTGTGATGATTACAAATCCGAATACGCTTGGGCTATTTGAAAAAGACATTGTGGAGATTTCAAGACTTATACATGAGGCAGGGGCACTTCTCTATATGGATGGTGCAAATCTTAATGCCCTGCTCGGAATAACACGGCCTGGTGACATGGGTTTTGATGTGGTTCATATCAATCTGCACAAGACATTTTCAACCCCTCATGGGGGAGGCGGTCCCGGTGCAGGGCCAATCGGTGTCGTTGAAAAGCTTGCACCATTTATCCCTGTTCCGACTGTAGAAAAGGATGGAGACAGATATTATTTTGATTACAACAGGCCTCAGAGTATAGGGAGTATTCATGGATTCTACAGCAACTTCGGCGTACTCGTTAAGGCTTATACCTATATAAAGAAGATGGGGGCTGCATGTATTCATGATATCAGCAGGAATGCAATAATAAATGCCAATTATATCAAGAAACGCCTTGAAGGCTATTACACCCTTCCCATTGCAGGCCAGTCAATGCATGAATGTGTATTCTCTTCAAAACTTCAGAAGGAAAAGGGTGTACATGCATGGGATATTTCAAAGAGGATTCAGGATTTTGGTTTTCATCCGCCTACTGTAAACTTCCCGCTTGTGGTTGAAGAGGCGATTATGATAGAGCCTACTGAAACAGAGTCTAAAGAGACCCTTGATAAGTTCTGTGATGTCATGATTACAATTGCAAAGGAAGTTGAGACAACTCCTGATATTGTTAAGAATGCCCCGCACACCATGATAGTAAAAAGGCTTGATGAGGCTCAGGCAGTAAAAAAACCTGTGCTGAGATGGCAGAAGCCGACTCAATAAAAAAATAAAATAAAAAATTCTTGACATAATAAACCCTAAGGCTTTATTATAAAAACCCTTGCAGTAAAGACAAAGTTAATGGACATACTAACACACGACATTTTAATAGTAGGCGGCGGCGGGGCGGGGCTTAGGGCAGGGATTGAGATCAGCCGGGTAAATCCATCTCTGAAGACTGCGGTTATCTCCAAGGTTTATCCGATGAGGAGCCATACTGTTGCCGCAGAGGGCGGTTCTGCCGCTGTTCTAAAGGCAGATGATTCTCATGATCTCCATGCCTATGACACCATAAAAGGAAGCGACTTTCTTGCTGACCAGGACGCGGTAGAGGTGTTTGTTCGTGATGCAACGAATGAGGTACGTCAGATAGAGCGGTGGGGATGCCCGTGGAACCGTGAAGAGGATGGTACTATCGCAGCGCGGTGGTTCGGCGGGATGAGCAGGAAGCGTACGCTCCATGCGGCAGACAAGACCGGCTTTCATCTGCTCCATGCACTATTCCAGACCTCACTTAAATATGACACTTTGAAACGTTATGATGAATGGCACGTCTCTGCCCTGCTCGTAGATAACGGGAAGGTAGGAGGCGTATTAGCCTTAAATACAAGGACAGGGGTATTCTCCATTATTGCTGCAAAGGCTGTTATCCTCTGTACCGGAGGAGTTGGAAGGATGTATGCATTTACAAGCAATGCAGGGATCCTGACAGCAGACGGCGCGGCAATGACCTATCGTGCCGGTGCACCTATCAAAGACATGGAGTTCATTCAATTCCATCCGTCAGGTCTGATGAGAACAGGCATCCTGATTACTGAGGCATCAAGGGGCGAGGGCGGCTACCTCTTCAACAAAGACGGTAAGAGGTTTATGGAGAACTATGCACCGTCAAAAATGGAACTTGCACCGCGTGATATTGTTTCACGCTCGATTATTGAAGAGATCCTTGCAGGCAGGGGGTTTCAGGGTACCTATGGCTCTTATATACACCTTGACCTGAGACACCTCGGTGAAGCAAAGATAATGGACAAACTCCCTATGGTGCGTGAGCTTTGCCTTGATTTTGCAGGCGTAGACCCTGTACATGAACCAATACCGATTCGTCCTACTATGCACTATACAATGGGGGGAATCCATTGCGATAAGGATGGGAAGACACCAATTACCGGACTCTATGCCGCAGGTGAGGCCGGTTGTGTCAGTATTCATGGTGCAAACCGTCTCGGTTCCAATTCCCTGACAGAACTGCTTGTCTTTGGGGCGAGGGCAGGAAGGGCGGCCGTGGAATATGTCTCTACTGCCAAACCTGCTTCTAATGATAGGCTCCAGTCTCTTGCAAAAGAGCGTATGGATTTTATTCAGAAGCGGTATATGAAGGCAGGAAACGGAAAAGAGAAGATAGGTGCTATCCTTACTGACCTTCGCAAGACAATGGATGAGAAGGTCGGTATATATCGGACTGAAGAAGGATTGAAAGATGGAATCCAGTTAATACAGCGGCTAAAAGAACGGTTCAATAAGATATCACTGACCCAGCAGAGCCGTGTATTCAATACAGAACTGATTCAAGCCATGGAACTTGATAATATGCTTGAGATAGCCCATGTAATTGCCTTGTGTGCCCAGGTAAGAAAAGAATCAAGGGGCGGACATGCGAGAAAGGATTACCCGACAAGGAATGATGAACAGTTCCTGCATCATTCACTTACTTATATGTCTAAAGACGGCCCGAGAAGAGAGACATTGCCGGTAACGATTACAAAATGGCAGCCTGAAGAGAGAAAGTACTAATACACCGTGAAAATCCCCTCCCCCTTGACGGGAGGGGGTTAGGGGGAGGGTGAGCTATGGAGATTTTTGATTGAAGCAGGCTACAAAGAGTTAAGAGGAAAGAAATTTATAATGGCAGAAGAAATCAAAATAACAGTTACACGTTATAACCCGGATACAGATAAGGAATTAAGGCAACAGACCTATTCAATTCCATATCATAACGACTGGGGTATCCTTGATGCACTGAACTACATCAAGGCTGAGCTTGACGGCTCACTAACATACCGGTGGTCCTGCAGGATGGCTGTCTGCGGTAGTTGCGGTATGATGGTAAACGGGACTCCTCGGCTCGCTTGTTCTACCTATCTTAATGAGTTTTATCCCGGAGAGATTACCCTTGAACCGCTTGCAAACTTTCCCATTATCAGGGACCTTGTGGTGGAACTTACAGACTTCATGGAAAAACTCAAGGAAGTCAAACCATGGATTATCAGAAAAAATAAGAGTGATGAGGATGACACATCAAGCGAGTACATCCAGACAACAAAACAGATGGATAACTATTATCAGCAGACCCTTTGTATCAACTGTACCCTTTGCTATGCAGCATGTCCGGTTTACGGTCTTCATCCTGATTTTGTCGGCCCGGCAGTAATAGCCCTTGGATACCGTTATAATAATGACTCAAGGGACCAGGGAAAAGATGAGAGGCGAAAGTTTCTTGCAAGTGAGGATGGGGTATGGAAGTGCACGGTTGTCGGTGACTGCACAGAGGTCTGCCCCAAGCATGTAGACCCGTCAGCCTCAATACAGAGGACAAAGGTAGACAATGCAACGAATTGGTTCTTCTCCTTTTTAAAGGGGAATAAATAGACATGAAACATCCCTGAGCGAGTTGTTCACTAAGGGACATGAAAATCAGCGGGACAAGAATGTCCCGCCTATCCTCAATTTATGGATGGATAGGCGGGGTTTTCTTACCCGCCGGAGAAGATTCTCGGATGAAGCATTCAGGTAAACCAGTATCAGAGCCAACGAAGACCTACAGGCGCCCCATGCCTAATACATGGTGGCTGAAGAAGGGGTCTTATACCTTATTCATGCTGAGGGAGCTGAGCAGTGTCTTTGTTGCACTTTACGCCATCTTCCTGCTGATACGGCTCTGTGCCTTATCTCAGGGTGCTGAGATTTACAATATCAAAACCGCCATATTCAATTCAGGATGGATGGTCATATTACATGCAATAATCTGGATATTCGTGATGTATAACATGATAACCTGGTTTAAGATTTCCGGACGCATCTTCGGGAAAAAGCCGCTCTCACCGGGGCTTGTTACTATAGCAAACTATGTAGTGTGGGTAGTCGTATCAGTTGTGTTATTTATAATTATAGTTAAGGGGTAGGTGATGGGTCTGTTAAAAATGATAAATAAACTGGAACCGCTCTGGTGGTCGCTGTTCGGACTTGGGGGTATGATAGCCGCATTCTTCCTGCCGGTTCATATATTTCTGCATGGTATAGCCATACCATTGGGTTGGGTATCTCAGGACTTGCTCAGCTACGAGAGGATGACACTGGTATTTGGTTCCCCTTACGGAATCATAGTAAAGCTATTTCTGTTCTCCATAATATCCTTTCCATTATTTCATGCCGCACACCGCATCCGCCTTACCATTGAAGACCTCCGTATCGGATGGCTGAACTGCATCATGCCATTTATCTGCTACGGCGGGGCAATAGTCCTTTCAGTAATAGCGATTGTAGTGCTGTTTGTGCGAATTACGTAAATCGGGTTAAACAGCCTTTCCTATCAAATCATAGGGATGTGCATCTGTAATTTCAACTGGAATAATTTCCCCCTGAATCGGCGTGTTGCCTGCTGTGTCTGTTAAATATACAACGCCGTCAATCTCAGGGGCCTGTGTGGATGTCCTACCTTCTAAAAGATAAGGGGCTTCCTGTGACGGACCGTCAACAAGTACCATCTGTTTACTGCCGATAAGTTGCCTGTTTTTTTTCAGGGATATTTTCTGCTGGATTTTCATTATGGTATCCCGTCTTTTCTTCATTTCTTTTTCTTTTATCTGTCCGGAAAAGGCATAAGCCCCTGTACCCTCTTCATTGGAATAGGTAAAAACACCGAGCCGTTCAAACGCAATATCCTTCACAAATTCTGCCAGTTCATTGAACTGCTCCTCTGTCTCACCGGGAAAACCAACGATAAGGGATGTCCTTAATATTACTCCATGAATCTTCTCCCTAAGTGTCTCAACCGTTCTGTAAATACTCTTTCTTGTATGCCCCCTGTGCATCCTGTTTAGAATAGTATCATTGATATGCTGGACAGGCATATCAATATATTTACAGACCTTTTCCTCTCCTGCCATCACTTCAATAAGGTCTTTTGTAAAAGAACCGGGATATGTGTAAAGCAGGCGTATCCATTTTATATCTTTTATATTTGCAAGCCTTCTGAGCAATTTTGATAGTGCGTTTGATTCTTTCAAGTCCCTTCCATAAGCAGTAGAATCCTGTGCCACAAGGTTTATTTCTACAACTCCCTCAGAGGCAAGCCGTTCCACTTCGCCTGCAATGGATTCAATACTGCGGCTCCTCTGTCTGCCCCTCAATTCAGGGATAATGCAGAAGGTACAGGTATGGTCACACCCCTCTGCAATCTTTACAAAGGCAGTATGGGCAGGGCTTATCCTGATTCTTGGAAGCGGTGATTCATAATTGAAATTTGAAGGGTCAGAGATGTATATCTGGTGATGGCGGGGCACAAATCCCTCCTCCCCCTGACCAGAGGATGCATTGTTTTCCCTCCCCTTCAAGGGGAGGGTTAGGGTGGGGATGGGGTTATTTTCACTTACGAACTTCCTGCATATCTCTACTACATCTGTAAATGACCCTGTCCCCACAACAGCATCAATCTCCGGCAACTCCTTTAAAAGCTCATCTTTATATCTCTGAGAAAGACATCCTGATGCGATAAGGAGTCTGCACCTTCCGGTATTCTTATATTCACCCAATTGGATGAGTGTATTTACTGATTCCTCTTTTGCCGCATCAATAAATCCGCAGGTATTCACAATAATAATATCCGCCTCTTCCTCATTAGCGCTAAATTCAAAACCCGCCTCATGAAGAAGGCCGAGCATTATCTCTGAATCAACCTGATTCTTTGGACAGCCAAGATTTATTAAACTAAGCTTCATCTGAAAGTGACCCCAAGTAAGCAGTAAGCGGTAAGCAGTTAGCAGATAAAGACTGCCTTTCCTGTTTACTGCTCACTGCTTACTGTTTACTATTTTCATTTCCCTTTGTGAGCGCCCCGCTCATGAGGGTTCATCCGAAAATCAACCCCATCCCCACCCTAACCCTCCCCTTGAAGGGGAGGGGATAAAAACTAAGCACCCTCTCCCTCAGGGAGAGGGTCCGGGTGAGGGTGGGGTTTTCATTGCCCTTTGTGAACCCTCGGTTCATGGGAGTTCATCCGAAAATCCTCGTTATTATCAATAAAATTAAGAAAATAAAACTTTTTATCCGTCTGCCATAGCCTTATGCCCGAAGGTTTTTAAAAATATATGAGAAACTCGTTAATGATAAAATGACCGGCTGAACATTTAAAAATTTCATCCGCGTGCTCTCGGCACAATCCTTTGTTCTTAAGGCCGGTCAGGTCAGGTTCATCCACGGG
>JACRGV010000156.1 GCA_016212215.1 Nitrospirota bacterium | reverse complement strand
TTACGCCCTCTCTCGTTATTCCTTTCGCCTCATATCTTCTCTCTCCGTATTGGACAACAAAGCCGGTATCTGTTTTTTCATAATGTCTTGTTTCCTGTTTAATCAATCTATCCGATCTGATCGAAGCTCTCGAATTGGATTCTTTCAGTAACCGTTCAAAGATCACTGCCGCATCTTTACTGGATAGAAAGAATGAATTGATGTCTGTTTTGCTCTCTGATGATTCAGGAAGTCTTACAATGTATGAGACGATATTTTTTTCTTTTAACTGCTCTTTGATCCGCTCGGCGCCCTGCTCTCCGGCATCGTCTCTATCAAAGCAAATGTATATCTCCTTTGTCTGATGTCGTGCAAAGAGATTGAGATGGTCTTCCGTTAGCCCGTTAACTCCATAGCAGGGAATAACATCCTTGAACCCGGCGTTGTAGAGAGTCAGAGCGTCTATGATCGATTCGGTGAGGATAATTGATTTGCTTCTTTTTGCGGCCTGGTGGTTGAAGACGCCTTTCCTCGGCCCGGGAAGATACAAATGAGTTGGAGAGTTCATAGAGTTTATAGAGTTTAAAACCCTGGCAATTGTCTGTTGTCTGTCATCTGTGCTCTTTGTTCTGTCTTCGATCCTGCGGCCATACAAACCTACACAATCCTTGTTTTCATCAAATACGGGGAAGACCACACAGCCGTAAAACATCTCGTTGCCTTTGTCATTGAGTAGGCCGATCTCTTTTAGCAAATTATGTATATCCCCTTCGTCCGGTATGGTATTCAGCAACGTGCCGTTGCTGTAGCCGATCTGGAAGTCGGCAAAGATGCTGTTGTCAGTAATGCCTCTGGATTGAAGATACTGTAACGCCCTCTGATCTTCACAGAAGCTCTTATGATAGAAGGAGACGACACGGTTTAATAAACGAGTTTTAGAGTTTGTAGAGTTCATAGAGTTATGGAGTTCAGAAGTTTTAGTCTGTGTTCTTGGTTCGTTGCTCTGTCTTCTGTCTTTAGTCTGTCGTCTGTGATCTGTGCTCTGTGTTCTGAGCCTTTCATATGCTTCTCTGAATCCTATTCCTTCTTTCTTGGTAACGAACCCGATCACATCTCCGCCGGCGTTACAGCCGAAACAATGATACAGATTTGTCTTGGGATTTACGGTAAAGGATGGGGTCTTTTCCTCGTGGAAGGGACAGAGGCCGACGTAATTGCTGCCTTTCTTTCTGAGCTTTATTCCGTGGGACTCTACAACCGACACCAGGTCATGAGACCGCTTGACGGCTTCGATCTCTTTCTTGCTTATTTGCATGGGGTCTCCTCTCTTTATTTCTCTCGTTATCTCTTTTGGTCTTAAACAGTACGTCCCGGAGATGGTTTAAGCTTTCTCTCAACTGCAGGGGATCAACCGTTGCCCTGCCGCTCCTGTATGCCTCATCCAGCTCTGAAAGATTCTCTCCGACAATCAGGAATGAAACTATCTGCCTATGGTCTTCCGACAAGTGGACATCAGACAGCCTTCCGCCTTTGGACAGAAAGAACGCCCCCCGGAATATGTCCGTTGTCTCAACTGTGCTCTGCAACCTGCATCACCTCCCTTTCCTCTTTTTCCCCTCTATCAAGACCAACAGTAGGTGCTTTAAGCAGGGGCAGGGGTGTGTTGTCCCCGTCATCCTCAAACCGGATCGCCCTGATACTCAAAGCGCCGTGCCTGCACTCAACCAGCACCTTGCCCCCTATTTCAAACCCGCACTCCTTCAACCATTTGCCCCCAAGTAAGATCAAGGGATGTCCCGGGTTGTCCCCCGGTTTAACTGTGACCGTCAATATCCGGTGTTTCATTTCCGCTCCTTTCCCTGCCTTTTTCTAAAATCGTGTCAAGTGGTTTCTGTAAATGACAGCATACCCATTGATGTGTTATTATATTACTAATCAGTTGGTAATTTAGCAAGGGGTTTTTTAATGATGAAAGATTGGATGGAAAACGCCGGTTATAATTCCCCCATGGGAAGGAAGCTTACAAAGCCCCGGCATAAACGGGGGGCGCATCTTATGGCGCTCAGGATCAATGCGGGATTCAGCCAGGAAGAACTGTCCCAAAGGATCGGCGTCCCTCAACAAACAATTGCTTTTTGGGAGCAGACGGGAAAGCCGCCTCGTTCAGAAGCACTGCACCAGCTTGCCGATGCTTTAGGTGTGACAATAGAAGCCTTGCTCTCCGAAAACGGCGTTACTGTTGCGGTAAAGAAGAAAGGCGGGCCGGACGGGAAACTTAGAAGAATCTTCGAGGATGCCTCTCGCCTCCCACGCCGTCAGCAAGACAAGATCGCTGAGTTCGTTTCTGCTTTTATAAATCAATATAAACAAAGCGGGGCAAGGTAGAAAGGAGAATAAACTATGGATACAGCAGCGGCCACAACTATGATGAAGATGCTTGAATCTGTTCCGGACCAGCTTCAGGAAGAAATTGTTGAGCATATGCGCGATTACATCGAGGATATCCGGGATGAGGCTAAATGGAAAGATTCATTTTCCAGAACCCAGGATAAGCTTATCGCTGCCGCCCGTCATGCCCGACAGGAGATCGCTGAGGGAAAGGCAACTCCGATGGATGTTGACAAGCTATGAGATCAGCGACTCTGCCGTCTTTCTGGGAGCACTACGGCAAGCTTGCATCCGATATCAGGGCAAGGGCAAAGAAGGCGTACTGTCTTTGGTCGGAAGACCCTTTCCATCCATCGTTGCGTTTTAAGTGCATCAACAAGCCGGAGAATATCTGGTCGGCCAGGGTTACGCTTGGATACAGGGCCATAGGCATCATGGACAATGATACCGTGACGTGGTTCTGGATCGGCAGCCATGATGATTATGAACGGTTCTTCGGCTGATTCGTTTGTGGCGGGGCAGCGCAGGTCTTCATATCCTCAACTCTGCCTTATATCCTTAAAAAAACTGTTTTTGAAAATAACCAGCGCAGCAAAATAAAGCCCTGCAATAATAGAGAATAGAAAATACCTTGTTGAAATTCCACACCAGAACAGGGCTATCATGGTTGTAATGCTATAAAGGACTATCTTCCCTTTATTGTTCACCTTTGCCCTGCGGGCGAAAAGGAAATAAGTTAATATCGGATTAAAGATAAAGATTATACCAGCCCACAATATGATCTCAAAGTTATCCAACTTTTCCTTTCGCTTCCTTTTCCTTCTTTGCCTTCTCTTCTCTCTCCTTTTCCCTTCTGTCTCCTTCGTCCTCAATGCCGAATTGCTTCCTAAATGCCCTGCCGCCATAGTGCAATGAATAAAAATAGGCAATTCCGACAGCAACTGCAACTATACTGATAATCACCTTCGCTTTTAATGAAATTATAGGATCTAACCATGCAGGCAATAAAATAATCGGTGAGAATGCAAGCATTAGTTTCAATGCATTCCTACTTAAATAAAAATCAACCCCTTTCTTCCATAGTATAATGAATGTTGTAAGCGTGAGAATAATATAAATAGTTATACAAACAGTCATAGCTATTTTCAAAGTATCATTGTCAGTTAAATCCACTTTGAAGATGTAACCTGCTGAAACCCCGATTATAGCCGTAACAATAAGAGAGAATACAAAATATCTTTGAAGTATCTTATTATCAGTTAAATCCATAACATTATCTCCTAATTCACAGGCCCAGGATATCCAGCAGCAGGAGGCGATATAAAGCCTGCTCCACCACCAGCACCAGATGAACCAGAATTATCAAGAGAGGTGCCAGATAGAGCTGACCATGAACCACCTGATTGTCCCTGTGAAAGACCAAAGTAATTAAAAGACGGTACATATTCTGTTTCTGTTGACCCCGGCTTCTTAGGACTTTCTGGATGCGGTTGTCCTACTGTGGTCGAACCAACCCCGGTTGTGTAATTTTCTTGGGTTGTTGTTGTATTGTTTTGTAGTATTACGGCATTTGCTGGGTTTGGTCCTGGTGTTTCTTTGCATACCACATTAGGATCGATGGCATCTACTATATCTTTTGGTACACCGAAACCTTTAAATACACTGCCGAGAAAAAGACCGGTTTTTTCAGCCTTTATTCCTATAACCATGCTTGCACCATCAGCTAATGCAACACCACTTTCACACGCTGCTTTATAAGCTGATTCTTGGCCTCTTGCATACTGTACACCGTGATATGTAATAGTCCCAATGACAATTCCCCCTGATACAATTTTACCCCCAATTCCAATTGGTCCAGGAACCATCGCAGCAATACCAGCCCCATAGCCTATAATATTCAAAGCATTGGAACCCCATTCAGAAGCCCTGCTCTTAAGCCCAAACGGATCACGAAAGACAATCGGATTATTGACTACATATGAGTATCTGTTAAGCGCCTGAGGATTAGTGAGTTGTCTAAATTGTGTCATCTTGAAGTCTTTGAAATTATTCAAATCAATACGCAGCGGCACAACCGGGTCAGCGCTTATAAACCTTGCCAGCTTGGGATCATAATACCTTGCTTTCATGTAGATCAATTCCGTCTCCGCATCAAACTCATGTCCAGCAAATTTATACCTTACTTTCGTTGGACTTGAATCTGATAATATTTCTCCAAATGGATAATAGAGCAGCTCCTCTACTTTGTTTCCATTCTGGTCCGTTATCACTGTGCTGCTTTCAAGATGATCTGTATGGTAATAGTAAGTGTTAGAGCCTTTCACCTGTGCTATCCTCTTTGTTCCGGCGAAGATGTACTTCATGCACACGCCTCCCGTGCATTCATACATCTGCCCGATGTATTTCGTTACCTGTCCGGAAACAGTCTTGGTTACTCTGTTGCCGAGGGCGTCATAAACTGAATCAACATATGTTGAACCGTAATTTACCCTCAAAGGCCTGTTGTCATAATCGTAAGTCAGCGTCTTGCCTACCCTTGATGTCATATTACCGTTAGCGTCGTAGATATAACTCTCAACTGTTACCCCGTTTATTTTGATCCTCTTTACCGCATGAGGATGGTCGGAGTCATATTCATAATTTCCTTTCCTGCAATTATAAGTCATATTGCCGATTTTATCATACTGATACAGCAGGTAACCGCCGTACAACTGGCTGTTAACATCTATAAGCCTGTCCAGTTCGTCATATGTATACATCCGCGTCCTTGACGGAGTTATAGAGTCGGATATTATTCTTATATTTCCCACATTGTCGTAATTGTATGAGATATTGATAAGCCCTTGTGTTGTACTGTTTGTGGTCAGTGAAAACAAACGGTTGTTCTGGGGAAGGTATTGATACATTGAGTTCACTTTATCATTACCGTAATCAATTGACAGTGGATCGCCAACGGCTGTATAGCTGTTGTAATCTGCGTAAGTTGTCGTTCCTGATTTAATATCCTTGATATTTCCGTTTCCGTCATAAGTGTAGTCAACCTCTGTTGCAGGCGTATCGGGATAGATTATCTTCTTCACCCTTCCCAATGGATCATATTGTGTCTGCGTCGTATAGGTATCCGACCCTATCGATTTAATCGAACTTGTAATTTGTCCCATTGAATCATAGTTGGATTTTGTCGTTCCGGAGGAATCGCTTAAGGTCGTAAGCCTGCCTTTGGGATTGGTGTATAATGTTTCGTCATACGTATAAATAACATCCGTACCTGTCGGATAGTTCTTCAACGTAACCCTGTTCAATTCATCATACGTAAATGTTATTGTCTGGCTCTTTGCATCTGTCTGCGTCTTGAGATTTCCATTGGCATCGTAAGTATATGTCCAATAACCCATGTCCGGGTCGTCCATAGATATCTTTCTTGATAAGGAATCATACGTGATATCCGTCTGATTGCCGTTTGCGTCTACTACTGTTTTAAGATTATTCAGAACATCGTACCAGTAGGCTGTAGTTGCATAAAGGGTATAATTCGATGAAGAGTTCCCCATATATTCTTCAACTGTCACATTCCTGTTATATATATCCTTCACCTGTACTTTCATGTGGTTATTGGCGTCAATGTAGGTGATCCGGCCCCTGTCATAGGCTATTGAAGAGGATGCGTTGTCAGGGTTGTATGTGTAGGAAAGCCGGTCTACAGGATCATAAAAGTACAATATCTCATAAGCAGTATCTCCATCAAAATAAGGATAGGTTTTAGTGTCGACAAGTCCCTTCTCATTATATCCAGTATCTACAATAACTGTCTTTGTTGGGCTTGGGCCGCCCTGCTTCTCCGTCCTCGTCCTCTCAAGCCCGTCAAAATACGTCTCCTTAAAATGTATGAGTGTGCTTGTACTGTCTTTTGCCTCTTCCCTGATATGCTGACTGTAAGGGTCGCCGTAGTTTAGATACTTGTATTCGGTTATTCCGTAAGGCGCAGGTTTGGTAATTTTCTTAATCCTCCCGAATTCATCATAGTCATATGTCGTTGTGTTTAAGTTAGGGTCTGTTTCTGTTTTGACTCTGTCGACAAAAACAGGGTCATAAGTCTTTTGTATGACATGCCCCTTTGGATTGGTTATTACCGCAGGAAATGTTTTGGTCGGCGTGTCGTAAGTTATGACAGTTGGAGGGTTGTTATTCGGATCGGTAATAGTCCATACATTTCCATAGGCATCATAGGTATAAGTCGTTACCGGATTTGTTCCCCCGGTGTCAAGCCACGATGTTTTTGTCTTGAGATTTCCAGTAGTGGAATAATATGTAAAGATATCTCTGGCTTTTATATTTGAATTATTGTCATTGCAGTTTGTTATCAATACATTGCTTATGCATGTACGCTTCGGAAGGGATACGAGATAGCTGCCCACTTCACCGTCCTGATAATATTCCGTAAACTCAGTTTTTTCATCACCCTGGAGCGGGTCTTCAGCATAATATTTGCTTTCTATGTTGCCGTAGTCATCATAGGTGAACTGGTTAATTATATGCCGGGGCGCAACGCCGTTGTCTCCATCATAAATATAATCGTCTATTCTGCTCAGATAAGGATAATCAACGCCTGTATATGGAATTGTTGAATTATATGTATTCTCAATCCATGTATAGATATTGTCTGATGAGTCTTTGACAATCTGTGTTTCAATAAAACCTCTAAATACGTCATCCTGTTTGAACCATGTTTCCGTAGTTGTCCCGTTCGGAGCTATAGATTTTACATATTCAAAACCTCTGAATTCTTTTTGAGCTATACTGTAAAAACCACCTGAATAGTCAAAGGTTGTGATGGACGCGTTCTCTCTTCCGTCTTTTACCGTTACCTGTGAAACCGTCTGCTGGACAAACGGCAGATATGAATTGTTGTATTCGGACGAAGGGGTATAAACAATCTCCGTT
>JACRGV010000155.1 GCA_016212215.1 Nitrospirota bacterium | reverse complement strand
GTACGCCCTGAAAATGCTTGGATTGCTTAAAAAGTGTAATTTAACGATCTAATTTGTACGATAGGTGATTTTTAAATTGCAAAATCCAATTTTGTGCCGGTTTTACCAGATGTCACGGAGACTTTTGCAAGAGCCTCATAAGTTCCGAAAATCCTTCCGGCGGGGTAAGAAAACCCCGCCTATCCATGTCTATGAGGATAGGCGGGGTTTTCTTACCCCGCTGATTTTCATCGCCTGTCCACCTTCCTTACCACAACGAACTTCAGATAATGAGTCTGCGGCATGGATAACAGGATTGGATGGTCTTTGGATTGCGGGCGGTTTTCCATGAGCTGAAGGAGACATCCGGCATCAACTGCAGCATCATGTATAATATCAAGAAAATGGTCCGGTGATACGTTTTGTGAACAGGACGATGTGATAAGGAATCCGCCATCATTAAGTAATTTTAAGGCTGTGAGGTTAATATCTTTATAACCCCTCGCTGCTCCTCCTCTTGCACCTTTGTCCTTTACGAAAGACGGAGGGTCAAGCATAATGCAGTCAAATCGTTCGCCTGCTTTATATCTATCCCTGAGCCATTGGAAGGCATCACCCTTTTCAGCCTTAATAATATTATCAAAATTATTAAGCAGAATATTTCTTTTAAGCATCTCCATAACCTTACCTGAATCCTCCAGCGCCAGCACCTCTTTTGCCCCGTATTTAACCGCATAAAGGGCAAAGGCTCCTGTGTATGCAAAGCAGTCTAAAACTCTTCCACCTTTTATGTATGGTTCAATAGAATGTCTGTTTTCCTGCTGGTCCAGATAAAAGCCTGTCTTGTGGCCTTCCATAAGGTCTATCTCAAAGCTCATCCCATCCATAGAAACAACTGTTTTGACCTCATCCTTTCCATATAAGATACCCTTAACAGGCTCAAGCCCTTCTTTTTTTCTTACCTCAACTTCACTCCTCTCAATAATCGTCATAGGATTAAATAACTCTGTCAGTATCTTTACAATCTCTCCTCTCCACATATCCATCCCAAGCGTGAGTATCTGTAAGCTCAACTTGTCTTCGTACTTATCAACAATTAAACCCGGAAGCAGGTCTCCTTCACTGAAGACGACTCTAAAAGAACCATTTATGTTATACCCAAGAGAAAGGCGATACTTCAGTGCATCTTCAATCCTGCGGTAAATAAATTCCCTGTTAATCTCTGCATCCTGAAAACTCAATATCCTTACGGCTATCTTTGAATGGGCATTTATATACCCCTTTCCAACAAATCTTCCCTGTTGAGTAAAAACCTTTACCACGTCGCCATTGGTATAATTACCATCAATAGACGTTATCTCATTGTCAAATATCCACAGGTGGCCGGATAGGACTCTTTTGGCACATTTTTTTTCTATTTTTATTTCTGGAATTTTCAACCGAGAATCTCCATAGCTCACCCTCCCCCTAACCCCCTCCCGTCAAGGGAGGGGGGAGGCAGGAGGGGGGCTCCGGGTAAGGGGGCCTTATTGTCATTCACCTTTGAAGATTTTAACAAAGTGTAAGAGATAATGATTGGATGTACAGAATATTTTTGCAAACCATCTGACCTATCTAACCCCCATACGTCTTTGAGTAATCTATATAGTTCTGTGCGGACTGCCTTATCCTCGCCTTTTCTGCATCCGTGAGGTCTCGTTTGGGTTTGGCGGGCATTCCAATAGCAAGTGTTCCCGGAGGAATAACGGCACCTTCTGTAACAAGTGCTCCAGCCCCGATTATGCAGTCCTCTCCTATGACAGCGCCATCCAGTATGGTCGCACCCATTCCAATAAGACATCTGTCTTTTATAGTGCATCCATGCAGGGTAACCGAATGTCCCACGGTAATATCACTACCAAGTATCAGGGGGTGGGTATTTTTTGTTACGTGGAGCATACAGATATCCTGGATATTAGTACGATCTCCGATCCTGATATAGTTAACATCCCCTCGGACAACCGCATTAAACCAGACGCTCGAATATTCCCCTATCTCAACGTTTCCAATAATAACTGCTGACTCCACAATAAATACTGTGGGATGAATCTTTGGATGGATACCTTTGTATGGTTTGATGATCATGCTATGCTCTCCCTCACCCTCTCCCGCTTGGGGAGAGGGAATTATTTTAATTTTCTCTTATCTATATCTATTATTTCCTTGACCGTTCCTTCCAGCAACAACGATGCAAGTCTTTCAGTAGCATTATTCAAGGTTGTTGTAGCTGTCTTAAGCCCCTTTGTATCCTGTTTATTTATGGCATTTTCTACATCATTTATAGCCGCGTGAATGATGTCAATTTCTGCTTCATTCAGCAGATTTACGCACTTCTCAAGCCCCTTTTTCGTAGACGAAAGCACCTTCTCTGCCTCTAACTTCACATCAAAGAATTCCTTTTTTACAGCATCTTCTGCCGCATGTTCCATTGACTCCTGCATCATTTTTTCTATGGCATCTTTTGATACATCGAGGGTAGACTTCATCTGTACCTGTTTTTCCTTACCTGTCTTTACATCCCTTGCAAGAACGTGAAGTATGCCATCCGCATCTATTGTAAACTGTACACCGATCCTTGGTACACCTGCGGGGGCCGGATCTATCTGTTCCAGAACAAATGTCCCCAGTGACCAGTTATCGGCTGCCATCTGACGCTCACCCTGAAGTACGTGTATTGTTACTGCCTGTTGATTATCTATTGCAGTGGTAAAAAGCTCACCCGCCTTTGTGGGTACCGTAGTATTCCTCGGAATAATGACATTCATAAATCCGCCATAAGTCTCTATGCCGAGTGATAACGGTGTAACATCAAGCAGCAGAAGATTTGATATGCCCCCGGTAAGTACATTTGCCTGTATTGCAGCGCCGATACCTACAGCCTCATCAGGATTAATTGAGGTATCGGGTGTCCTTCCAAATATACCTTCAACTAGCTGTCTTACCATAGGGATACGTGTTGAACCGCCGACAAGAATAACCTCATCCACATCAGACGGCGTAAGCTTTGCGTCCATCAGCGCTTGGAGGCAGGGCTTTCGTGTACGGTCAACTATGTCCCTTGCAAGCTCTTCAAAATCCTTCCTGGTCAGTTTATATCTGAGACTGAATGATGGCGTAAGGAAAGGTATGGATATTTCCACTTCATCCTGAAATGACAATAAGCATTTTCCCTTTTCAGCCTCTTCCCTGATACGGCTGAGGGCAAACAGATTTTTAGACAGATCCCCGCCGCCGGAATCTTCGATTACTTTAAGTAAAAGGTCTATAAGCCTTCGGTCAATGTCATCACCGCCAAGACGTGTATTTCCACAGGTAGATAGAACCTGAAATATTCCGTTCTTTATATCAAGTATTGATATATCAAATGTCCCCCCGCCGAAGTCATAAACACCTATCTTTGCATTCAACCTTTTATCAAGGCCATAAGCAAGGCTCGCTGCTGTGGGTTCGTTTATTATTCGCTCAACCTTCATGCCGGCAATTTCACCTGCCCTCTTGGTTGCATTACGCTGGGCATCATTAAAGTAAGCAGGTACAGTTATAACGGCACGGTCAACTGTATCACCAAGATAACGTTCAGCATCAGCCTTTATCTTTTTTAAGACAAAGGCTGATATTTCCTCAGGAAGATATGTCCTGTTATCAACCCCAATCCTGAGTGTCTCTTCACCCTTTCCAATTAAGGGATAAGAGACAAACATATCTTCATCTTTAATCTCATTACCGCGCCTGCCCATGAACCTTTTTACAGAGTAGATTGTCTTTTTTGGATTGATTGCGCGCTGCCGGTTTGCCGTATGGCCTATGATTGGTGCCTCATTACCCTCTGTAAATGCAACAACTGACGGAGTAAGCCTCTGACCATCACCATCCGCAATAACAATAGGCTTGCCGCCTTCTATAACTGAAACTACAGAATTTGTAGTTCCAAGATCAATGCCGATTATTTTACCCACTAAACGTTACTCCCTTCATCCGAAAATCAACCCCATCCCCACCCTAACCCTCCCCTTGTAGGGGAGGGAATATAAATTTCTTACTTCTTACTTCTAACCTCTTGCTTCTGCCTTCTTGTCTCTAACTTTTGCTCCTAACTCAGCCCCATGATCATCTCATCCACCAAAGACTGTAACTTCGAGAGATAAGATAATTCATGTGATAGGATTATCAATCTTCTGACAAGAGGTTTTCTCTCATCAGAAGCTGAGTTTAACCACTCAGTGTCAATTGTATCAATTGATTTAAGTACACGCCCCCATTTATTTTGAGCTTCTTTTTTTACATCAAGTAAGTTTTGATACAGGTCACTTTTTTTAGTCTCTCCCTTGCCGCCTTTCTTAATAAAGGCATCCGCCTCATTACATACATCACTGGCCTCAATAAAAAACTCCATTGTATCTGCTGATGCCTTGCCGGATACAGGTGTCTCCTTGTCAGTCTCAAGACTTATAAGATACTTAATTCGTTCTTTGGGGTCTCTAAGCGTATAGTATGCCTTGTTAAGCAGAGACGAATACTGCATTGCAATCTCCTTAGCCTCAGGAGAAGCGCTATAGTATTTATCAGGATGTACCAGTTCGCTTAGTTTTAGAAAGACATCCTTCAGCTTATCAAGACTGAGTGAAGGCCTTCTCTCAACCTCCAGCAGTGTAAAAAAGTCTACCTCTTTCCCCATTGGAAGCAATGTGTGGCAATCCCTGCAAAAGAAGCCCTCATTTGGACTGCCGCAAGAGAGACACTTTACCTTTTGTCCCATGTTATCACAGTGCAGGTGTTCATGTTCATGCTCCATACCATATCTCCTTAATAAATGGATTTTCCCTCTTTTCTCTCCCGATAGTTGTCTCAGGCCCGTGTCCGGGATATACCTTTATTGCATCATCAAGATTTAAGAGAATGCCTCTGATTGAATCACCCAATGCGTCATACGAACCGCCCCACAGGTCAGTCCGACCGACACCATCTCTGAAAAGTGTATCGCCGGTGAACAGCATATCAGGGATATAGTAGCACACACTCCCCGGAGAGTGCCCCGGTGTATGTATAACTATGCATTTAATGTTGCCGAGCATTATCTCATCTTCACCCTCATCAAGCACTGTATCTATGTCAGTAATCTGGGGAGAGTCCATGCAGAATAATGATGCCTGCCTCTGCAAATTCTCATAAAGAAACCTATCTTCCTTGTGCATAACAACATTTGCACCGGTACTATCTTTTAATTCTTTCACAGCCCCGACATGGTCAATATGCCCATGCGTAAGCAATATATATTTAAGATTAATGCCGTGTTTTTTTAATAACCCGAGGATACGCCCTGCATCATCACCGGGGTCTATTATTACAGCATCCTTTGTAATCTTATCTCCAAGTATATAGACATTAGTTTGAAAAAAACCTACTGACATAGTCTCTATGAGTTCTAATCCCATTTGGAACATTATAAGGTATCACAATTAATGAAGTAAAGGGGTTTATAGCCCCTCCCGTTTAATCTCCTCAATCTCAGCAGATATTTTGAAGAAAAGCGGGCTGTTTTCCTGGGTAAGACCCAATGCTATGTTGAGTTTGCTCAGGGCCATTTCAGGGTTCATTGTATTTCTGAAATAGCGGGCAGAATAGAATGTCTCTCTTGCTTTGTCTCCGGTTTTATTGTATGCCTTTGAAATATTTAAATTTGCTGTCGGGTCTTCCTGATTCAGGTTCAGTGCACGTTCAAGATGTGCAATAGCCTTCACCGCATCTCCTGAATCATTTCCTGCTTCTATTTCAATTGTTCCGAGGATAACATGACCCTGTGGGTAGTCAGGTTTTAAAACAAGACTCTTGACTGCGGCTTCTCTTGCATGAGTATAGTCCTGCTGTTTCAGATAACAATATGCAAGGTCGCCCCAATAATTAGGATTGTCTTTGTTCTTTTCGATGGCAGAGAGATATTTTAAAATCGCTTCACTAAAGCGTCCTTCCTTCATATAAGCAAGGCCGAGCAGGTAGTCTTTTGTTTCTTCCCTCTTTGCTTCCGGTACCTCCTCTATCCTTAAAGCCTGAAGCAGTAAGGTTTCTTCTTTCCATCTCTTGTTGATAGAATCTAAAGCTGTGACAACCCTCCTCCAATCCATGCTTTTTTGTTTTAATTCAAATCCCCCATTACCCCCCTTTTCTAAAGGGGGGATGGGGGGATTGGGTTCATTATTTTGATACCGTTCTCTCATAACAAAATTAGCAACCGTATCCCGCCTGCTGTCAAGGTCAGGATGAGTAGACAAATATGCCGGGACCAACTGAGGGTTGAAACGTTCATAACGAAGCAGGCTGTCGAAAAAATTCAGAAGTGATTTTGGGGGATAGTTTCCCTGTTTTAAGTATCTTAGTGCATACGTATCTGCCTCTGCCTCGTTCTCACGGCTGAATTGCAGACGAATATCAATATTTGCGGCGCCAGCAATTGTAGCCGCAGCAATGTTCCCGCCTCCGAGCAGGATTGCTGCAATAGTAGCTATATCAAGAGCTGTGGTCTTATTAGAATCTTTAAAAAAATGATTCCGTTCCACATGTGCGATCTCGTGGGCAAGGACCCCGGCAAGCTCATTCTCATCCTTCAACTGGAGGAGGAGACTATCGAATACAAATATATATCCTCCCGGGATGGCAAAGGCATTCGGCTGGTCTTCATGTACAACCAGAAAATGATAGGTTGAAGGATTTGAACCTATCCCTTTGATAATTTGCTGACCCACCCTGTTTACCACTCCTGTTACATCAGGGTCTTTTATAAATTGATAATGCTGAAGGGCCTCTGCAACAAATTCCTTCCCAAGTTCTTTTGCAGGATTTTTATTCTCTACTTTTTTAACAGCAGGTTTGGCAGCACATCCTGCGAGAAGGACTATAACCAGCATCAGTGATATGAACTTCACCCGAAAATACCCTCAAGTAACCAGTAAGCGGTTAGCAGTTAGCAGATAAAACCTTCCTTCACTGCTTACTGCTCACTGTTTACTACATACAATATCCTCACGTCCACAACAATTATTCCTTTTGGATAGGCTATGACCGGATTGAATTCCATTTCTTCTATCTCAGGAAATGCGGAGATGAATTCTGAGACTGTGACAATTGCCTCTTCTATTGCATCTAAATCAACTCCAGCCATATTTCTTATGCCATTTAGAATTTGATAACCCTTGATTGATTCCATCATCCGCCGGGCAACAGAATGTGTGACAGGTGCTATCTCAATGGCAGTATCCCTTATAACCTCTGTAAATATCCCACCGAGGCCGAACAATATCAGCGGTCCAAACCGTGGGTCCCTTTTGCCGCCGATAATTAGCTCTACTCCTGGTTGTACCATTTTCTCAATGTCAACACCAAGAATGCGGGCTTTTTCGTCATACTCATACGTAGTAGTATTGATAAGCTTCCTAAATATTTGTTGTATCTCCTTAAAACTCCTTACGCCAAGCCTTACCCCTCCTACGTTTGTTTTATGAATAATATCCGGTGATACAATCTTCATGGCTACGGGGAAGCCTATTCTTCTGGCCGCTGATACAGCCTCAGTTATGGTCTTACACCTCACTGATTCCGGGTAACTCAGGTTCATAGCATCAAGCAGTCTTTTCTTATCTTCTAATGAAAACATGTTTGTATCTTCTGTGTCCCGATCTCTTATCAGGCTTGAAACACCGGGAAAACCTCTCAACTTTTCAGTAATTGGTTCAACATCCGTTGTCCTCAGCAAATGTGCAAGCGTTTTCACTAATCTTGATGGTGTCGGAAACAGGGGGATACAGCATTTACCAAAGGTATCTTCAAGCATTTTACCGTCTTTTGAAAAAGGACATAAAGAGACAATAGGTATTCGCAGTTTATTTAACTTGCCGATTGAACTAATTATTACGTCACCTAACTGTGGAGTCATTCCAGGTACGGTCATAAATGGGATCAGTATTGCGGCATCAAAATAATCAAGGCAGGTTTTGAGTACCAGCCCGAATTCAGCATCTTTAGAATTTCCGGTCAGGTCTATGGGGTTGCTGAGGGAATAGTATGACGGAAGGGCCGCCTTGAGTTTCTTTAATGGTTCGGATGGTATCTCCGGCACAGCCAGTCCTGCCTTACTACATAAGTCTGCTGTCATAACACCTATGCCTCCGGCATTAGTCAGTATAAGTATTTTCTTCCTCTCTTTCTGTTTTTGCCGCTTTTGCCGGCTTCTTCCCAGATCCCTATGCCCTCTTCTTTGAATTGACAGTGCCTTCAGCAGGTCAAGGAATTCTTCGATTGTAGTTGTCTCGAATATCCCGCTCCTCCTGAATGCAGCCTGAAATATCTCATATTTACCGGACATTGAACCTGTGTGGGATCGGGATGCCAATCTACCTGCAGGCTCCTGTCCAAGTTTAAATGCGACTACAGGCTTATTACATCTTTGGGCTGTACTGATAAACCTTCTGCCATCTTCAATGGATTCAATACACAATCCAATAACAGCGGTTTCTTCATCGGTACTAAGATATTCGAGCAGGTCTGTCTCGCTGACATCCACCCTGTTTCCATAGCTGACTGCTTTGGCGATGCCAATCCCTTCCTGTTCAAGCAGGATCATTGTTGTCCCAAGCACAGAACCACTTTGTGATATAACTGAGATATTTCCGGCAGAAGGCCGTGGAACGCGGTCTACCGGTAGGAAGAAGGTATCAAGTCCTGAAGATGGATGAAAAACACCGAGACAATTAGGCCCTATTATACGAATACCTGAAGAGGCTGCTATCTCTCTGATTTCTTGCTCTAATCCTTCCCCGCCCACTGTTTCTCCAAAACCGGAGGTTGCGATAATAATATGCCGAACCCCTTTTTCCGCATGTTCTCTCAATAGCGCCGGTACTGCATCAGGAGGTGTTATAAGAACAGACAGGTCAACACTATCAGGGACTGATTTGATGGAAGGGAAACATTTGATTCCATGCAATGACGAGTAGTGTGGATTTACCGGATATATCCTTCCACTGAAGCTATTCAGCAAATTCTTCAGGACAATCCCGGATGGCTTTATCTCATCCTGAGAAGCCCCGATTACAGCAACAGACGCAGGATAAAAAAACGGTTTGAGATCATTTGGGCCAGCCATATCGGTTAGAATACACTCTTAAAATAAAAATTGCAAAATTTTCAGATGAACCCTTCTACAGGCTCAGGGTGACACGCTGGTGTCATGGTGAGCTTGTAGAACCATAACTAACACGGTTTGCAGAGAAGGCCCTCCCCCCTTTCAGGGGGAGAGTTGGGGGTTGGCTTGTTGAAAGGTTACAGGAAACCTTTTCGGAGTTATATAAAATCTATAAATACCGGGAAATTGGTAATTTTGTCTTTTAGGATTGGATTAAGATTGGATTATTTACAACTAACTTCAAATGTAATATTATGAGGCAATTGCTTAAATAAAATATGTTTTAAATAATCATGTCTGAAATACCTGATAGCCTGAAAAATATAAGGTCAGCGGAAACAAATCAAATCAAAGAGAATATCCTTGTCGTTGAGGATGACCCGACGGTCAGGGAATATTTAGAGGAACTCTTTTCTTCCAACGGTTATTCGGTCAGTACCGCATCAACCGGCAAAGAGGCATTGTTTATCCTGAATAATGAATATTTCCCATTAATTATTACTGACCTAAGACTGCCGGATTTGCCTGGTATGGAAATATTAAGCTATATACAGAGGAAGGATATAAATACCGCAGTATTGATTATTACTGGATATGCATCTATGGATTCTGTAATTGAAGCGCTTCGCCAGGGTGCGTATGATTACCTTACCAAACCATTCAGTGCACAGATTTTGCTCCATCGGGTAGCGAGGGCATTTGAGAAAATACATATAACTGAAATCAGAAGGGATATCTCATCAAGGATTGTCTATGCAACAGAAGAGGAGAGACGCCGCATATCTCGTGATGTACACGATGTGCTGGGGCAGTCTCTTGCGGTTATAAAACTTACATTAAAGGTTATTCGCCGAAAGGTTGCGGAATCAGAAGAGGAGATATTGTCCGACATTGACGGTTTGTCTTCCCATGTAGAAGAAACAATGAAGGAGATATCAAGGATTACAAAAAATCTAAGCCCTTCGTATGTATCTGAAGTAGGATTTTCAAAGGCACTGAGACTGTATGTTGAGACCTTTTCAAAAAAGACAGGGATTCAGGTAAAGTTAGTCCTGCCGGAAGAATTTTCCCTCAAGGACCCTCAGCATGATATACATCTATACAGGATAGCCCAGGAGTCACTTACAAATGCGGCAAAACACTCCTGTGCTACAAAGGTGGATGTCAGCCTGATACCTGCTGAAGGTTTGATGTACTTCTCAATAGAAGACAATGGAAAGGGTTTTGACAGGCCGCATGAAGAAGACATGCTTGGACTTGGTTTGATAGGGATGAAAGAAAGAGCCGCCATATTAGGCGGTAAGTTAATAATAGAATCTACACCAGGGCAAAAGACCATGATTAAAGTTGAGGTGCCTTATGAATCAGTCAGTTTCAAACAGCATAACTAACAATATCAGGATACTATTAGTGGATGACCATGCACTTTTCAGGCAGGGTTTGAGACGCATACTGGAGTCAGAGAAGGATTTCACGATAGTCGGTGAAGCTTATGATGGTGATAATGCTTTAGAGATAGCAGGTGCACTTTCCCCTGACATAATACTTATGGACATCTCAATGCCTAATTGTAATGGAATAGAGGCGTCTCAAAAGATTAAACAGATGCTTCCTTTGACAGGCATAATACTTCTTACGATGCATGAAGACCTGTTTCTGCAGAGAGAGGGCAAGAATATTGGGGTTTCAGGGTATGTGTTGAAGAAATCTGCCGACAAAGAGTTGATTGATGCCATAAGAAAGGTATACTCCGGACAGACTTTTTTTCTATCTCAGCCTGATACTCCTGTTACTGTATCTTCAGATACGATGTATTATGACATCCTCAGTGCCCGTGAGAAAGAGATGCTCAGGCTGCTTGCAAATGGGATGACAAACATTGAAATATCAAGGCATGCATGTATCAGTGTAAATACTGTGGAGACCCACAGAAAAAATATCATGAAAAAACTAAAACTCCACAGCCTGAGTGAGATTATTAAATTTGCACTTGTACATGGGCTTATTCAGAGGTAATAAGGTGGGAAGGCTGAAGGTAGAAGTAAGAAATAAGACGCTCCCCCTTTAGAAAAGAAAAGTTTATTCCCCCTCCCTTGACGGGAGGGGGTTAGGGGGAGGGTGAGCTATGGTTATTTTCGGATGAACTGTCATGCCCCTCCGGGGCACAAAGGGGAATGAAAATTAACCCCCTTAATCCCCCTTTAAATAAAGGGGGAGATATGACAACCAGAAATCCCCCCCTTGTAGTTAAAGGGGGGCGAGGGGGGTTATTTTCGGATGAACCGTGGGTTCACAAATGGCAATGAAAACCCCACCCTCACCCGCACCCTCTCCCTGAGGGAGAGGGTGCTAAGTTTATTCCCTCCCCTTCAAGGGGAGGGGTAGGGTGGGGATGGGGTTATTTTCGCGTGAAAGGACAAAACAACGATGGCACTTCAGATAAGCAATAAGGCAGAAAGAATAGTTCAGGCAGAGATACGGTCAATGTCTATAGAGTGTGAACGGGTGGGTGGTATTAATCTGGCACAGGGTGTATGTGACACAGAACTGCCTCTTCCTGTCGGCATAGGTGCAAAAGAGGCTATTGATGCGGGGATAAACAGCTATACACGTTACGATGGTATAAAAGAGTTAAGAGATGCGATTGCAAAGAAGATGAAGGATTATAATGGAATCAGTGCAGATCCTGATTCCGAGATTATTGTAAGTGCCGGGTCAACAGGGGCATTTTATTGTGCGTGTTTAGCCCTGCTAAATCCCGGTGATGAAGTAATTTTGTTTGAACCGTACTATGGCTATCATATTAACACGCTTTTATCTGTGGAGGCTGTTCCAACTTATGTTGGTTTAACAGCACCCGGCTGGACGTTCTCTCCTGAAGACCTCGAAAGGGTAATTACCCCGCATACAAGGGGGATAATGATTAATACACCTGCAAATCCATCCGGCAAGGTGTTCAATCGCGCTGAACTGGAATGGGTAGCTGAGTTTGCAAACCGGCATGATCTGTTCGTATTTACAGATGAGATATATGAATATTTTTTATATGATGGGAATGAGCATATCAGTCCTGCGTCTTTACCGGGAATGGCTGAACGCACGATAACTATTTCAGGCTATTCAAAGACGTTCAGTATAACAGGATGGCGTATCGGATATACAGTCAGTCATGCAAAATGGGCGCAGATGATCGGTTATCTCAATGACTTAATTTATGTATGTGCGCCTGCCCCTCTGCAGATGGGTGTTGCAAAGGGGATTCTTGATTTAAAACCTGATTACTATAAAGGACTATGCGATTTATTTTCCAAAAAACGCGATAATATTTGTACTGCCCTTTCTAAGGCTGGTCTAAAACCATCAATACCTCAGGGTGCATATTATGTCCTTGCAGATGTCTCACATCTCCCCGGCCGTACAAGTAAGGACAAGGCCATGTTTATCCTTGAAAAGACCGGGGTGGCAAGTGTCCCGGATGAGGCATTCTTTCATAAACCCGGCAGTTCGCAGTTTGTTAGATTTTGTTTTGCAAAGGAAGATGCTGAGTTAGATGAAGCGATTAATCGTCTGGAAACCCTGAAACTATATATTTAAACCTGAAAAAGGCGACTAGCCACAGAGTACACAGATGAATCGGTCATGAGACGGGGGTCTCACAAAGGGGCATGAAAATCAGCGGGACAAGAATGTCCCGCCTATCCTCGTAGATATGGATAGGCGGGGTTTTCTTACCCCGCCGGAGAGGATTTTCGGGTGAAGACAGTATATATATCAAAGGAAAAACTGATTTTCATGGTCTGAAGAATACTACAGAGTTTAACAGGTAGTCTATTATGACATCAATTACTGAAATCCTTTCATCATCGTCTGACAGGACAGTTGTAGTATCCGCATTAAAAGAATACATATCAAAAAAAGGCCATGAGATTCGAGACCTTCATCGGAATGGTGCATCCGGCCTCTATATTGTTACCCGAATTTCAAGCCTCACGGATAAGATCATTACAGAGATTTACCAATACGAACTGAAAAAATACGAGTCTTCTCATAGCAGTCCTGTTTCTGAGAAATGCGCTGTGGTTGCTGTAGGCGGTTATGGGAGGGGTGAGTTGAACCCCTTCTCAGACATAGACATCATGTTTCTCTACAAAAGTGATGCAAGAGAGGCAGTGGAAACTGTCTCAATGGCTGTACTCTATCTGCTGTGGGACTTGAAATATAATATAGGGCACAGCATCAGGACATTGGATGATTGTTTAAAGGTCGGCAGTGCAGATTTTACAGTCAGGACTGCACTACTTGAGGCAAGGCTTATCACAGGGAGTGAACCGCTTTACAATGAATTCCAGACCACCTTTTCAAACAAGGTGGTCGGCAGGGATGTTAAGTCCTACATAGAAGACCGCCTTGCCAATATACGGGAGAGATACAAACTGTATGGTTCTTCGATATATCTTGTTGAACCGAACGTAAAAGAGGGTAAGGGAGGCCTCAGGGATATTCACAGCCTGAAGTGGGTAGTTATAGCCAAATACAGGATTTATTCCCTTGCCGATTTCCATAAAAAGGGGTACGTCTCAAAGAGGGGATATAACGAACTTGTAGATGCACAGGACTTTTTATTAAAGATCAGGAATGAACTCCACTTTCATGCAGGAAAGGCCGCTGATGTCCTGACAGTAGAAGACCAGTTGCGGATGTCTAAGTTCTTAGGTTACACAGATGCACCTCACCGCCTTGGTGTTGAGGCATTTATGAGGGATTATTACATGCATGCCTCTCACATACATGATATTTCCACAAGGGCAATAGAAAAGGCCCTTCCAAAGCCTGTTTGGAAGGCAGGTGTGGAACTTATTACATCAAGATTTGTGAAGCCCTGCTTTGTACTGACTAAGGACACTATCCACATACCTGAGAGGTATCAGGATGCGTTTTTCAACGACATGAAGAATGTAGTCTATCTGTTTTACCTCGCCCTTATAAATGGACTCAATATATCTACCTATACTATGAGCATGCTTTACCGTAATTCAGACAGGGTGTCACTTAACCTGCATTCCTTACCTGATGTTAATAAGGTATTCCGGCAGATTATCTCATGGCCGCACAGCATTGCCGATACCCTCAGAAATATGCATAAGGTAAAGGTCCTTCAAAAAATAATCCCGGAATTTGAGAGGATATCCTGTTATTCATCTTATGATTATTATCATAAGTATACAGTGGATGAGCATAGCTTTATCGCTATACAGATAGCTGAGGACCTTAAATATGCACATGGATATATGCCTAAGGTATACAGGGAGATTAAGCGCAAAGACCTGCTTCACCTGGCACTCCTGCTTCATGATGCAGGAAAGGGGAGCGGGGAAGACCATTCTGTAGTCGGGGCACGGATTGCAGAAAGGGTTGCCGGACAATTGGGCTATAACATCGAGGATACAGTGCTCCTGATTTTTCTTGTTAAGAATCATCTTATTATGCCTAATATTGCATTCCGTAGAGACCTGTCTGAAGACAAGGTTATCCTGCTGTTTTCAAGAGATGTTGCTACTCCGGAGATTCTGAGAAAGCTGTTCGTGCTGACATTCGCAGATATAAATGCCGTTGGCCCTGAAACATGGAACGGTTGGAAGGAAAATCTTCTGACTGACCTTTATTACAGGGCAATGGAAGAATTATCCGGGACAAAGGCTGTATATTCGGAAGAGGATATTATCTCAAAGGTCAAGTCAGAGATAGATGAGAAGCTATGTCTTATATTTCCGCAGGGCTGGCTTGAGGAAAGGCTCAAGGACATGGAGACCCGCTATCTGTTGGTAACACCGCCTGAGAAGATAATGAATCATCTGCATGAGATCAATAAACTTGTTGAAGACAGGGACGAGTCGGTACTTACAGATTCATCAACTGATAAGGGGATAGTAGAGTTTACTGTTTATACTTATGATGAGATTACCCCCGGCCTTTTTTCAAAGATAGCAGGCGTACTTGCTGCCGCAGGATACAATATACTCGGTGCACAGGTTTATACTACAAAAAAGGGTATTGTTGTTGATACCTTTCAGGCACAGGACCCCTACCCCGAAGGGGTTTCAGCTATGCTTAGGCAGGCCACTGTTAAGAAACATATAGGCGAAGTGCTTAAAGGAGAAATTACAGTAGAATCCCTTTTTGGAAAGTACGCCAATAAGAGGCCTCCCAAAAAAATGATTCCTATTACTGCCCCCTCAAAGGTTGAGATTGACAATAACTCCTCTGATGATTTTACAATCATTGATATATTTGCTGCTGATAAACAGGGTTTGTTGTATATTATTACAAAGAATATTTTTGACATGGGGCTTTCGATTTATTCATCAAAGATTGCAACACATGTAGACCAGATTGTTGATGTATTTTATGTCAAAGATACAGAGGGAAATAAGATTACTGATCCTGATATACTCACAAGCGTTAAGCAGAGATTGCTTAACGCCATAGAGGAGTACTGGAATACCGGTTAAGCAAGCTCCCTTTGATGATAAGGCGCTGTTTTTACTCCCAGTGCCCGGCCGCCTTTACCTACCCATGTCTTTGTCCAACTACGCTGGGCTATTCTTAACATTATCAGTACACATGCCGCTAATACAGCAAACACAATAAATCCATAAGCGAATGTACCTGTGTATTGTTTTGAAAGGCCCATTGCATTCGGCAGGATAGCCCCGCCGAGTGCCCCGACTTCCCCTATCATACTTCCTGCAACTGCTGTGGTTTTAGGCCAGCGAAGAGGTACTAATTGAAACAGGGAACCATTGCCTGCGCCGAGGGCTGCAAAGCATATCATAAACATTATGGTAGTTGTCACTAATGAAGGAAGTGTTGCACCAAACAGCATCATTGCTATGATAATTATAAAAACTCCGCTCAGGGTATTAATACCGCCGATCTTGTCTGATACATAACCTCCTAACACCCTGACGCCGCTGCCCATTACAGCCGCAAGCATCGTCAACTGGCCTGCCTGAACCTTGGTTACACCGAACTGGTCATAAAAATAGGTTGGAAGAAAATTTGATAACCCTATAAAGCCGCCGAATGTAATAATGTAGATCAGATTAAATGCCCAGCCCTCTTTTTCAACAAGGCATTTTGTCAATTCTTTAATGCTGTGGTTCTCTCTGTCAGGGGGTTCTTTTGCAAGGAATATCATAACTAATATTGGTAATAACATAGTCAATGCCGCAAATCCATATACCGTCTGCCATCCATAGCTCATCGCAAGCGGCGGGGCAAATAATACCGCAAGGACTGTTCCGCTGTTCCCTGCCCCTGCAATACCCATAGCCAGTCCCTTGTACTGCGGGGGAAACCATCCTGAACCTAAAGATAGGGCCACACCAAAGCTTGCCCCTGCTATACCGAGCAGAACACCCATAGCAAGTACATCTGAGTAACTGCTTACAGCAAAATAACCATATATCATAGCAATAAATATCATACCCATCTCAACAAGAGCGGCGTTCTTCCTTCCTATGTATTGTGATAGTACACCGAGCGGAAATCGCATAAACGCCCCTGCCATAATCGGCACAGAGATCATGAATCCTTTCTGGGCCGGGGTCAGGTGAAACTGCTCGCTGATAAAAGGCGCCATTGCGCCATTTAATACCCAGATAGCAAAACAGAAATCAAAATATAGAAATGATGCAATAAGAGTAGGGAGATGTCCTGATTTAGAAAAATTTCTAAAATTTCCCATTGTAAAATCCTCCGTTATTTTTAAACTTCCTACAACATATTTTTGTTAAATTGAGAGAGGGTTAGTGTTGTAACTATCGGAAAACAGTATAAAAAACTTAGGTTGTTTAAAAATGATGAAATGTATAATTATAAGTAAAACATCAGGAGAGTGTTTTATGAAGATAAAATTTGGGGTGAGCGAGGGGACTTGAACCCCCAACCTCTGGAGCCACAGTCCAGAGCTCTGACCAATTGAGCTACGCCCACCATAAGCCGGTTAACGTGACCGTTGTTCGTGTCCGTTAATTTTTTCAGGGTCACGGATACCGGACACCAATTACGGTTTCTATTATATGCGGCTGGCAGGAATCGAACCTGCGACCTAGTGATTAGAAGTCACTTGCTCTATCCAACTGAGCTACAGCCGCAACTGTTGATGCTGAAAAATACCCATTTGCGGCGTCAGGTCAGCGGATTTGATCCTCAACGTACAAAATAGTACGCCTCGGCTCAAATCCGCAGCCCTTCCTTGCAACTGGGCATTTTTGAGCATCAACAGGCGCACATCGTTTTACTCGCCAAACGAGTATCGAGCTATTAATTGCATTAATCTTGCTTAGCATGGTCGGGGTGAGAGGACTTGAACCTCCGACACCCTGCTCCCAAAGCAGGTGCGCTACCAGTCTGCGCTACACCCCGATAACGATTAAACTACAATCAAACACAGATAGCTTTTATACTATATTCAACGGCTAAAAGTCAAATTATATAAGAAATCCTTGTTGATAATCAGACGCTAATACATTTACAGTTACCTTTCAGTTGTTATGTTATCAACAAGATTGTATAATTTTCACATAAACTTTTAAATAGTTTCTGAAATGGAGATAATATGGCATTAGACCCTGTATGCGGAATGGATATTGACCCTGCTGATGCAGCGGGAAAGAGTATATACAAAGGTGAAACGATATACTTTTGTGCAGAACAGTGCAAGGAACAGTTTGATGCTGACCCGGACTCGTTCATGTCACCTTCCCCCCGGCCTTCTCATAGAATGGTTGAGGCAGGAAAGGATGCTGTTGATACAGCCAAAGACCTTATATGCGGGATGGTTGTAGACAAACACAAATCATTGAACACAACCATCGGGGGAAGGACATACTACTTCTGCAGTGACAGTTGTCTCAGGACATTTGCGGCACCGGAAGAAGAGATGAAGGCTATGAAGAGGAGGGTGTCAATTGCCCTTGCTGGAGTCATTGCACTTGCCATTCTGCGAGCAGGTTTCTTCCTCGGTCTTGCCGCAGGGGCCACCATTATTACATGGGCGCCTATCCCACAGCTTCCCTGGTTTACATGGGGGGTCTGGCTGATGATTGTTACAACACCTGTCCAGTTTATCGGAGGGTGGGGATTTTACCATGGGGCATATCATGCGATTAAAAGCAGGATGATAAATATGGATTTCCTGATAGCCCTCGGAACCTCTGTTGCTTACTTCTACTCTGTTGTTGTTATATTTGCCCCTTCTATCTTACCGGTTCCTGTAGAAGAGAAGAGTGTCTACTTTGAGGTATCAGCAGTCATTATTGCCTTTGTCCTCCTTGGAAAATATATGGAAGAGATTATCAAGAAAAAATCTTCCGCTGCTGTCAGGAAACTGATGGATTTAAAACCACAGACCGCCAGAGTTATACGAGATGGCGAGGAGGTTGAAATTCCTGCAGAGTTTGTTCAGATAAATGATATTGTAGTAGTCAGGCCCGGAGAGAAGATACCTGCGGATGGCATTGTTACAGAAGGTTCATCTGCTATAGATGAAAAAATGATTTCAGGAGAAAGCATCCCGGCAGAAAAGAAGGCAGGTGATGAGGTAATCGGTGCAACAATAAACAAGACCGGTATGCTCAAATTTAAGGCAACAAGGGTCGGATCAGAAACAACACTGAATCAGATTATTAAATTAGTGGAAGAGGCACAGGCATCCACTGCACCAATCCAGAGGATAGCAGACAAGGCAACCGGTTATTTTGTACCGTTTGTAATCGGCGGGGCAATACTTGCATTGGCAGGCTGGTCGTTGATGGGTAATTTCCCTCAGGGACTCTTATCCTTCATTGCAGTCCTGATCATCGCCTGCCCATGTTCACTCGGTATTGCCACACCTGCGGCACTGATGGTCGGAGTAGGAAAGGGGGCTGAGGCAGGCATCCTTATACGGGGCGGCGAATATCTTGAAAGGGCCATGAAATTAACAACAGTAGTTTTTGATAAAACAGGGACATTGACTAAAGGGGAACCATCGGTAACGGATATAGTGCACCCCTCATCCTCCCCTCTCCCCTTGGGGGAGAGGGTTAGGGTGATGGGTTCTTCGGATGAAAAAGAAATTCTTCAGCTTGCTGCTGTTGCAGAAAAAGGTTCTGAACATCCGCTTGCAGAGGCGATATTAAAGGAGGCAAAGAAGAGAGGGCTTGATATTCCTGACCCTGATAGCTTTGAGGCTATACCGGGTCAAGGTGTAATTTGTAGTTATAAAGGAGATACTATACTGCTCGGTAACAGGAAACTTATGGAGTCTTATAATGTTCCCACAGCAGATTTTGAGGAAACCCTTACAATGCTTGAGATGCAGGGAAAGACAGCAATGTTAGTCGGTTATCGGGGGATTTTGCTTGGCATCATAGCTGTTGCAGACACTATTAAAGATAATGCCCTTGAGGCTGTTCAAGCACTTAGAAAAGAAGGTATAGAGGTGATAATGCTCACCGGTGATAATGAACGGACAGCAAGGGCAATTGCAAAGCAATTAGAAATCGAAAATGTAATAGCAAACGTCCTGCCCGGAGAAAAGGCAGGTGTAATAAAAAGGTTACAGGAGGCTGGAAATATTGTTGCAATGGTAGGAGACGGTATAAATGATTCACCTGCCCTTGCCCAGGCTGACATTGGTATGGCCATTGGAAGCGGCTCCGATATAGCCAAAGAGACTGGGGGTATCATTCTTGTGAGGGACGATGTCAGAGATGTAGTAGCAGGTATAAGACTATCAAAGGCAACAATGAGAAAGATTAAACAGAACCTCTTCTGGGCATTTTTCTATAATTCTGTCGGCATACCCATAGCAGCACTTGGCCTGTTAAACCCAATCTTTGCAGCAGCGGCAATGGCCCTCAGCTCGTTGTCTGTTGTAACCAACTCAGCATTATTAAAAAGGGTACGGCTTTGATTAGGGGGATGAAATCGGAAATTTATTAGGCATCTACCTCAACACGATCGCTGTAATTAAAGGAAATACTACTACGTGAAGAAGCGTTAAAGGCATTCATCCTTGCAAATTGAAAGCAGTTGTTTTAAAATGCAAGGATGATAGAGAGATATATTCAGAAGAAGGTAGAAGGTTCTTTAAAGCGATTTCCTGTTGTTGGAATATCAGGTTCACGCCAGGCAGGTAAAACCACTCTTTCAAAAAAGATACTTAAAAATTATTATCCTCCCATAAGTTCTCCCGGTGTATACCGAACATGCTCCTAACTGTCCTGTTATTCATCTTTTGTCCAAAAATCCGCTAGTAACTCTGCCTGATCCAGCACCTTGTTTACAGAAGCAGTATATTCACCGGTTGCCGGGTCATCCGGCGGATATTTGTATTTTCTAAGTATCCGCTTCACAAGTACCCGGAGTCTGGCTTGAACGCTTTCTTTTAATTGCCAGTCAATCGTTGTATTTTTCCGAACGCTTTCAACAAGTTCATGAGCAATCAATTTAAGAGTTTGGTCGCCCAAAACAGTTTCAGCGGTTGGATTGTCTGCGAGAGCATCATAAAAGGCAAGTTCATCAACCCGCAGATTTAACTCCTCACCACGCTGGTCAGCCTTGCGTATATCCTTTGCAAGGTGGATGAGTTCTTCGATAATGTTTGCGGAATCAATCAGGCCGTTCTGATAGCGTTTTACGGCCTCAGCCAGCAATTCAGAAAACTTCCTGCCCTGCACAAGATTGGTTTTTCTTCGGGTTTTTATCTCATCGTTTAGAAGCCGTTTTAGTAGTTCCAGAGCAAGGTTCTTGCGGGACATCCCCTGAATCTCAGCAAGGAATTCATCAGAAAGAATAGAAATATCCGGCTTTCTTATTCCTGCGGCATCGAATACATCAATGACTTCTTTTGAAATGATTGCATCATTAACAATCTGGCGAATAGCTGTTTCTATTTCTTCATCCGTGCGCTTTTTACCCTGTTCATCAAACTTGGAGAAGCGGGTTTTCAGTGCCTGAAAGAATGCCAAATCATCCCGAATTTCAAAAGCCTTGGCATGAGGCACAGAAAGCCCGAATGCCTTTTGAAGCCGAATCACATTTTCCTTAAAGCGTTCTTTACCGTTCCTGATAATATTACCGTCTTTTTCTCCTGTTAATTCTGAAATGTAATTTGCCGCATCAAGTATGAAATTCAGTTTTTCTTTGGGTTCGAGGGCAAAGTATTTGCGATAATCAAAACCGGCGAACATATCAACCACTATCTCGTAAAGCTCTATCATCATGGCAACAGCCTCTTCCTTATCAAATGCCGGCTTGCCCTTGCCCTTGCTTTCTGTATAAATAGCCAGGGCCTTTTTCAAGTCCTGGGCGATACCAATATAATCAACAACAAGTCCGCCTTCTTTATCACCGAATACACGATTAACACGGGCAATGGCCTGCATCAGATTGTGCCCGTTCATTGGTTTATCAATGTACATGGTATGCAGGCAGGGCGCATCAAAACCGGT
>JACRGV010000154.1 GCA_016212215.1 Nitrospirota bacterium | reverse complement strand
GTCATGAGCGGGGCGCTCACAAAGGGAAATGAAAATAGTAAACAGTAAGCAGTGAGCAGTAAACAGGAAAGGCAGTCTTTATCTGCTAACTGCTTACCGCTTACTGCTTACTTGGGGTCATTTTCGGATGAACCGTCATGAGCGGGAATGAAAATTGGAACATCCTTCGACAGACCATGACAGTCAGTGAGGTGTTTCTTCGAATTAATCATGAAAGGGAAAGATAAAATGAATTCAGAGATTGAAAATGAGTACGGTTTTTTAAAGAGCTTCATCCCGGATATTCTTGTGATCGCTTATAAAGCGGGGGAAGCGATTCTTGATGTGTATAACAGTAAAGAATTTGATGTTACGTTCAAGGATGATTCATCTCCTTTAACGATTGCCGACAAGAGGGCAAATGATATTATTGTGGCGGGCCTTTCCGGAGGGCAATTCAGAAACATCCCTGTATTAAGCGAAGAAGGGAAAACTGTTTCTTATGATGAAAGAAAATCATGGGAATATTTCTGGTGTGTTGACCCGTTGGATGGGACAAAAGAGTTTATAAAGAGGAATGATGAATTTACCGTAAACATTGCACTGATACATAAACACCGGCCTGTGCTTGGCGTCATATACATACCTGTTAAAGATATATTTTATTTTGCATCCGAAGGGCTTGGTTCATATAAATTGGCTGATAGTAAGTTCATTGCAAATACTGATAATTTCACGAAAGAGAAAAAAGAGCTGTTGAATGAAGTAATAAATTTATCTGTGAATCTATATCCCACGACATCCCCTCTCCCCTCAGGGGAGAGGGGTAGGGTGAGGGGTGGTGGGGCTGAGCATGTAACGGCACAAATAAACATAATCGGCAGCGGTTCCCATGCAACAAAGGAACAGGAATTATATGTGGGAGAGATTAAAAAAAGATTTGATAAGGTAGAATTCAGTTCTGCCGGAAGCTCACTGAAATTCTGCAATGTAGCAGAAGGAAAAGCAGACATCTATCCGAGGTTTGGGCCGACTATGGAATGGGATACAGCCGCAGGACAGGCTATTGTTGAGCAATCCGGCGGAAAGGTATTAAATATCAGGACAAAAGAACCATTAGCATACAATAAAAAGGAACTTCTGAATCCATGGTTTTTAGTAGTGAAAGGTAATTATCAGCATGAAAAAGACGTGATTGATTGTACAGATTTGTTATTTCTTGTGTAACTTGCGCAGCTTGCGTTCATATTCGCCGGCTGAAGGAATTGAAGGTAATTCGGCATAGGAATATGTTTGACATGGTTAACCAATCTTTACATAATAAATCTGATTCGCATTGAGGTTATTAATGGCAATAAGGAAATTAATAGCGGTTCCGGAAGATATGAGAAAGCGTATGGTGGATTGCCTCCGCAGAGTTATGCTGAATCATGATAATATACTTTTTGCGTTTATCTACGGCTCGTTTGCCGGTTCTGAAGCTGTTGAGAGGTATGGAGATGTTGATGTAGCTATCTATTCATCAGACTTAAATGGGGAGGGTAAATCTTATATTCTCAATGCGAGATTGGAAGAGGAAATTGTGGAGGAGTTTTCAATGAGTAATCTGAATCTACTTCCTGTGGAAGTGATAAATCTTAAAGAAGCTCCATATCATTTTCTGGTATCTCTGTTAAGGCAGCCGTATCTTATGATTAAAGAAAATGAGGATGCACTTACATCGCTTATAGAAGAAACAAGTGGTCGTGCCCTTGCGAATATTCATTTGAGAAAAGAATCTATCAGAGAGGTACTGGAGGCGGATATATGCCGGATATAAATAGGGAAAGGGTAGAGCAGTATTTGGCAGAGATAAAAGAATCATTAACCGTCCTGAGAGACATTACAACTAAAAGTGATGTTGAAGGTTTTGTTGTGGATTCTATAAAGGTTAGGGCAGTGAAGTACACTATTGTTATTATGGTTGAGGCGATCTGTAATTTATTCCGCCATATTTTGGCAAAGAAATTCCATGTAGTTGTTGAGGAATATATGGAAGCTGTGATCAAGTCGAGAGAAAAAGGTATTTTATCCAGAAATATTTCGGAAAGGTTGATCCCGCTGACCAAATTGCGCCACCAACTGATTCATGGTTATTGGAAAACGGATGACAGGAGATTATTTGAAGAAACAAGGGACAACCTTGACATCATAGAAAGCTTTCTAACTGAAATAATACTATTTCTTGAAAGCCCCCAGAAAGAAGGTGATTCCCATAGTGGGTAACCTCTGCCCTGTCGTATTAGCGTTGTTGTATCTAAAATTATAGAGCTTGACGTAGGCCGTCATTACACTGCGGATGGAATTGAAATGAGAGGAATTGAAATGAGAAGCAAATTCCACAAGATTTCCAGAAGAACCTAAATGTACAGAATTATTATTTCTTGTGTAACTTGCGCAGCTTGCGTAACTTGCGATCATATAGCAGAACAATAATGAGGCCAATTAGACTTAGCACCAGTAAGGTAGTGAATGTTAATTCAATCTTTGTCATTTTTACTTACCTCCATACGATCTATTATAAAGCCACTTATCATCAGAATCATTGCTGTAATGAGCCCTATCCACAAGGCCTTAAAGGAGTACTGATCAGATACAAGATTTCCAACAACAGCAACACCCATTATCAACTTGCTCATATCATAACAATACTTGGAGAGGTTGTCTATTTGTTTCTCATTCATCATATTATTATCATAAAGAGCAATTCGTATACCATTCTGATAGAAATTGTAACCTATTGAGAAGTAATGTAGTTCCTTCATCAAGGGTGTTTTGTAATGCACAGGAATCTGTGTAAATGAATGCAGGGGATGCACAGAGATTATATAATGAGGATCCATAATTATTTGATTTATTAGTGTTTATATGTGTCCATTCGTGGTTAACTCCTTTTTTTAGGATTATAAGATTTTAATGAAATCGCCGGTTCTGATGTATGGCTTCAATGAGTAAAAATGAAATCAACGTATCTGTTGTCGTGACAGCTCATCATGAGGGGCGTCTTGCCCATCATACAATGCGTAGTCTGTTTATATCCGTTAAGGATGCGAAAGAGAAGGGATTGTCAACTGAGATTATAGTGGTAATGGACAGGCCTGATGAAAATACATTAGATTATTTTTCTAAATATGATGATTCGGAGATAACAGCCGTATCCGTTGATTTTGGTGACTTAGGTTTATCAAGGAATTATGGAGGAAATATTTCTTCTGGAAAATACATTTTCTTTCTGGATTCTGATAACCTGTTCGGCAAAGAGTGGTTATACAAGACATTCCGTTATCTTGAAGATAGCGATAAAGAGATTATCGTTCATCCGGAATACCAGATTTTATTTGAGTCAAAGGATGCAGTCTGGCATCAACTATCTACATTAGATCCTAATTTCTTTTTGGAAGATCTCATTGAGTTTAATTATTGGGATGCTGTTTGTGCCTTAAAAAAAGAAACATTATCAAAGTACCCTTATGAAAGTACGACTCAAACTCCCGGATTCGGATACGAAGATTGGTATTTTAACTGTCAGACAATCGCAGATGGTATTGAGCATCACGTTGTCCCGGAGACGGTGCATTTTCGCAGGGAAAAGAAATCAGGTTCATTGTTAGAATTTACAAAACAATCACATAGAGTAATAAGGCCATCAAAACTGTTTGAATACACACATTTCTCTGGTCTTATTCAGCAAGAACGGAATTCAAAGAATAGAGAAATACCTTCAAAAAGTTTAAGATTGACCAAAACCGAAATCCTTAAGAATTATTCACGTGAATATGCTGTATTATCCATGAGGTTGTTGGACTCACTTTCCCCAAAATTATACCGGTTCATGGCGAGGACTAGGAAACGTATTAAGACAAAACTCAGTTTTAAACACGGCCTGCCTGATTGGCTAATAACGGAATGGAAGGCTGTACATGCGTTTGATCCGCAGATATTTCCCGATGAAAAGATTATCGGCGATCTCCCTGTGTTTTCAATACCACGATCAAGGCTTGGCCGGTATTATCTGGAGCTATGTAAATTATATGGTGAGGGTGTCAGTCATGTATTTTTAGTCCCCTGGCTTAAGAGGGGCGGCTCTGATTTAGAAACCCTGAATTATATTGAAGCTCTTGATAAGTATAAACTCGGCAACAGAGCTGTTGTGATCTCTACCGACGATATTGATTCACCTTGGGCAGAGAGACTTCCGGCCGGTACAGGTTTTATTGAGTTCGGGAAAATATGCTCAGATCTGTCTCCGGATGAAAAAGAAAAACTTTTGACAAGGTTATTGCTTCAGACGGCACCTCATGCGGTGCATAATATAAATTCTAATCTGGGTTACCGGATATTCGTGAAGTATGGGAAGGCCCTTCAAAATATATCCAATTTGTATCTAAATCTTTTTTGTGCGGATTTCACTGAAGAGGGTAAAATGTTGGGATATTCGTTTCAATATTTCCCGGATTGTTTTGACTATGTAACGGCTGTTGCCTTTGACAATCAGGCATTTATTGATAATTTATGTGAAATATATGCCTTTGACCGAAAGAAACTTTATGTTCACTATCATCCGATCAAATTAACTCAGACAACTTATCGTAAAAAAAAATCTCCAGATAAAACAACTCTGGATATCTTATGGGCCGGCCGTATAGACAGACAGAAAAGACCTGATTTATTAACGGGTATTGCAGGGGCTTGCAAAGACCTTCCATTAAATTTTCATGTTTATGGAGACTCCCTTCTTGATGTGGATGTGTATACCCGGGAATTAAAGAAACTGAAGAACGTTACATACTATGGAGCATTTAACGGATTACATTCTTTACCGGCTGAATTATACGATCTCTATTTATACACCTCGCAATGGGACGGCCTGCCGAATGTCCTCTTAGAGGCCATATCACTGGGCTTACCGATTATTGCATCAAATGTCGGTGGTGTTGGAGAATTGATCATACCTGATAAAACAGGCTATCTGATCGAACCGTACGATGATGTAGATGTCTACGTCAATTGTCTGAAGAATATCCTCAGTGACAGGACTCAGCTCAATTATATTTCAAACAATGCGTATGAATTGGTAAAATCGAGACATTCATGGGATAAATTTGCAGAAGAGCTGAGGCGGTTTTCGGGATATGTAAGTTAGTAAACCTGCCTATTGTAACTTTATGAATTCCAATTCAAATTTGCCGCTTGTAAGTGTCATTGTACGTACCTGTAAGGGACGTCTTAATCGTCTGAAGGAGGCTGTCCCTTCAGTGCTGAATCAGACTTACTCTAACATAGAGATTGTCATTGTAGAAGACGGGTCAAATGACGCTGAGGTGTATGCGAAGGATATTCCGGCAATGCATGGGGTGTCTGTAGTTTATAGATCAACTCCTAAAGTCGGGCGCTGCCGGGCTGGAAACATAGGATTAGGGCTTTCTAACGGCAAGTTCTTATGCTTCCTGGATGATGATGACATTTATTTTGAGAATCATTTTGAGATACTGGTACATGAGCTTATGACCCATCCTGATGTGAGCGGCGTGTATGCGCTTGCCTTTGAGGTGCCGACAAAAATAATTTCTGAGGATAGATGGGAGTACAAAGAATTTAAACGCAAGATTGTTTATAAACAGAATTTTTCACGGGTGTTGTTATGGCATCATAATTATATACCTATCCAGGCATTAGTTTTCCGGCGGGAATTATATGATAATTTTGGCGGATTTGACGAATCATTAGAGATGTTGGAAGACTGGAACTTGTGGACACGATATACCCTTAGTTATAATTTTATGCTGGTAGAAAAGGTAACATCACTGTATCGTGTTCCTGCTGAAGGTAAAAAGATTTTAGAGCGTCTTTTTAAACTTAGTGATTACCATAGCAAAGTTTTAGAAAAACAAAAGGATCTTAAAGCCGTATTATCCCCATTCGAGGTTCAACAGTATGCAAAGGAGATGTCCGACTATTTGAACTTTGCTGTTATCCCAAAGCCCATACCCGAATCACGTTATAGATGGCCATTTATTATATTCAGCTTGTATAGATATATCATTAGGTTAAAGATGAAATTGCTGAGGTCTTTAAAATAATATAAAAAATATGGTAATGCCCAAGGTCTTCATAATAATCCTTAACTGGAATGGAAAAGATGACACCCTTGCCTGCCTTGATTCAGTGCGTAAATTGGATTATCCCGACTATCGTGTGATTGTTGTGGATAATGCCTCAACGGATGGCTCGGTCGGGGCTGTCAAATTGTGTTATCCATCTGCATCGTGGCTTACCATTATTGAGAACAGTGCAAACCTTGGATATACAGGCGGGAATAATGTGGGGATAAGATATGCAATGGAAAAGGGGGCGGATTATATCTGGCTGCTTAATAATGACACAAAGTCTGAACCTGATGCATTGAAGCGCCTGATTAAAGTAACACACGATTATCCTAAGGCCGGATTACTTGGACCCAAAATTGTTCAGATGGATAATCCGGCAATGGCATATTCAATGATCGGAAGTCTTAATATGTGGTTTCCCTGGCCTGACAGGATGGAAGGAAAGGAAAGCAGTCTGATAAAAGGAGGGGCTTTGGAATCGGATTTTATTTCCGGTTCCGCCATTCTGGTAAAAAGGGAATTTGTGGATAAAGTCGGGTTGCTGGATGAGAGATTCTTTTTTTACTGGGAAGAGAATGACTGGTGTGAGCGTGGTAAGAAATCAGGATTTAAGGTAATACTGGTTCCTGATGCTGTTGTTTATCATAAAGGCGGGGGAAGCTCCGGCAAGGGTTGGAACGAATTTACATCATACTATCTCGTGCGGAACTGGATTTTGTTCATGAGGAAACATGCCAGGGCAAGGCATTGGATAACTTTTCTTCCATTCCTGATCTTCTCACTTAGCTATTGGATTCTCAAGGTATTGCTTAAGAAAGATGTTGCTGTGGTCCGTTCTTTTATATCTGCGGTGTCGTGGAATATAAGAACACCACTTTGAAAGGCAGGCAGAGTGGTCATACCTGGATATAGCATAATTATCCCAAACCTCCATTCACCTCGTATAGGAGAGGTACTGGAGGCGCTTTATCGCCAAAGCGGTATAGATGGTAGTGAGGTTGAGATCATTGTTGTAGGTCAGGATAAGTATGGTCTTGTAAAGAGACATGCGGCAAAAGACAAACGCATAATGTTTCTGGAAACAGAAAGGGTTCTTAATCCTGCTGAGGCGAGGAACAAGGGGATAAAGGAGGCACGGGGGAAGTTGGTCTTTTTGATTGATGCGGATTGTATTGCATCTAAGAACTGGATGGCTGTGCTTTTGAGGAGGTATGGGGAGGGTAATCCGGTTGTTGGAGGGCCTATGTGGTTTGAGAGCGGTCAGTACTGGATTCTCTCGGATAATGTGGCCCACTTTCATGATTTATTGCCTGATATTGGCCGCGGTGTTAATCGTCACTTTATGCTGGCATCGGCGAATTTGATGGTCGAGAAGGCTGTATTGGAGAAGGTCGGGATGTTCGACGAAGACTTCCCAACTGGAGAGGACTTCGGGCTGTCTTTGAAATTGAGACATGCCGGCTATGACCTTTTTTTTGAGCCGGATGCGAAGATTATTCATCGTCCTGTAAGAGATAATATCAGTGCTGTATTGCGACATTCTAAGGAATGGGGGAAAAATTCAATCCGTATCAGATCAAAATACAAAGATGATCTGAATACACCTTTTTTTTTATTCCGGCCTTTACTACTGCGTCTATTATCACCGCTGATTGCCTCAGCAGTAACGTTGAAGATTTTTCTCAGACATCCTTCTGTCAGGCGCTACTGGTATACCTTTCCGGTTGTGTTTCTGACAAAGATGGTCTGGTGCTGGACAGTTGCAGGGGAGGTAGCGGCGGGGAGGCATTTAGTTAGTAAGCAGTGAACGGTAAGCAAGTAAGCAGACAGAGGCAAGAAGTTAGAAGTAAGAAGTTAGAATTAAGAAAGGGGATTACTGGGGATGTGTGAGAGAGTGAAAGGACAGGTCTTATTTCTTATGAACCTTGCGTGACTTACGTTCGGACAGTAGGAGTATGATGACGCCAATCACGCTTATTACAGCTAAAGTTGTAAATGCCATATCAATGTTTGACATTGTTATTTACCTCCTTTCTATCTATAAAATATCCCATGATGAGAAATCCACACGTAGCAATAAGTCCAATCAAGAAAGTGTGCTTTGAAAACTTATCCGATATAAGGTTACCGATAACCATAAGCCCCATCACGAGCTTGCTTGTATCATAACAATATTTGGATAGGTTGTCTATCTGCTTTTTGTTCATCATGAAGGTGTATTAAGAGCAATGGTTATGCCAGAATTTTTTAACTTGATTAACTCGTTGATATACTTGATGCTGCTGGAACTATGCTTAGAAATTGTTTTAGATAAATGCACATAAGTTTGTGCAAAAGTGCGGCAAATATTATTAAAGAATGTTTATCCGAAAATAACCCCATCCCCACCCTAACCCTCCCCTTGAAGGGGAGGGAATCAAAATAGATGCTAATCCTCTTCCTTTAAGGGTGGGAATAAACTTAGCACCCTCTCCCTCAGGGAGAGGGTCCGGGTGAGGGTGGGGGAAGGCATAAGCATGGGAAATTTAAATAAACTTATACGCTTTGCACAGGTTGCCTGGCATTATAAACGTGGCAGTACAATATTGCCTTACAAGCCTCTCCGTCTCTGGATTGAACCTACTTCTTTCTGTAATCTGAAGTGCCCGATGTGTACTAGTAAGGATATTCCACAGGATAAGGTTGGTTATATGGATTGGAATCTTTACACAAAGATTATTGATGAGGCAAAGGACTTTGTGTATGACATCAATCTTTTTATGGGTGGTGAATCCCTTTTTCATAAGAGGCTCCCTGACATGATTCAGTATGCAAAGGAAAGAGGGATTGGGACGCGTTTGTCTACGAATGCCACTGTGCTGACAGAAGAAAAAAGAAGGGCATTATTGGATGCGGGGCTTGATTTTATTATCTTCTCTTTTGACGGCTACGAGAAGGAGGTTTACGAGAAGATCAGGGTTAATGCCAATTTTGAAAAGACACTGGGAAATATTAAGGCATTTCTTGAGGAGAAGAAGAGACGCGGGAGTAAGAAGCCTTACGTGGTATTTCAGGTGATTGAGTTTGGGGTAGATGAAAATGAGCGGGACAAAAATGTCCCGGCTATCGGTAATATATCTGTGGATAGGCGGGGTTTTCTAACCCCGCCGGAACAAACAAAAGAAACCTTTCTTAAAAATTTCGAAGGTCTCCCCATAGACAGGTCCTCTATAATTCAGCCTCACACCTTTGGAGGCAAGGTTAGGCGTGAGCAGGGGAGGGGATTCCGGCCCGTAGGGCAGAGGTATGTACCCTGCACATTTCTATGGTATTCCATGTCAATCAGGTGGGATGGCATGGCTGTCCCATGCTGTGTTGACCTGTCGGGTGAGATGCCTGTTGGGGATGTCAGAAAAGATTCGCTCCTTAAGATATGGAATGGGAATGTACTGGCAGGGATGAGGGGAAAGATTGCGAAGGGGGAATACGCCGGCATTTCATTATGCAGTAATTGCGACATACTGTGGAAGGAACAGGTTATGGGGATACCTTTGAAGAGTATTAAAGAGCTGAAATATTTTCTGACAGGAACAAAGTCATGAGCGGGACAGGAATGTCCCGCCTATCTCTAATATATCTGTGGATAGGCGGGGTTTTCTAACCCCGCAGAGGGGCACAATTCAACATTAAGGACGACACCATGAATGAGAAATTATTAAAAGAACTTGAGATTTTAGAAGAGCTGTCATCAAACGGTCAGGTGACCCAGCGGGAGTTGAGTCATAAGGTGGGGATTGCCCTTGGGCTTGCAAATTTTTATATCAAGCGTCTGGTTCAAAAGGGTTATGTGGAGGTGGTTTATCTGGAGAGGAACAGGCTTGGTTACCTTATTACGCCAACAGGGATTACTGAGAAGTCCCGCCTGACTTACAACTATATTCAGCGTTCTTATCAGTATGTGCGAAAGGTGCGCATACGCATGAGAGATTGCCTGCGTGAACTCGCAGTGGGAGGGGTTAACACGGTCATCCTATATGGTGCCGGTGATATGGCTGAGGTGGCCTATCTTGCCCTTCAGGAGGCAGGTATAAAAATGTCGGGTGTTGTTGATGCAACAAGGGCCGGCAGACCTTTTCTGGGGTATACAATTCTCCCTGTCAGTTATATCCCGAGGTTATCTTTTGACAGGATTGTTATTACCGAGCCTGTTGCAGTGCATGACGTCGGCAATCTCTTTCAGGAGTATGGGATTGGAGAGGACAGGCTGGTGCATCTTGAAGGGTGAACCGGTCGTGAGTGGGACAAGAATGTCCCGTCTATTCTTTATAAGTCGCTGGATAGGCGGGGTTTTCTAACCCCGCCGAAGGAATTTCAGGTTGAACAAAAAAGTTAAATGTATTATTGTTATTTTGAATTTTGAAATAATCTTATAGGAGGCGTTATGAAGGCACTGATTACAAGCGGCGGTAAGGGCACAAGGCTGAGGCCGATTACACATACCAGTAACAAACATCTGATACCTATTGCAAACAAACCCATGATTCACTTTGCAATAGAGGCAGTGGCAGGGGCCGGTATAAAGGAGATTGGTATTGTTTATAATCCTGATACAGGGGATGAGATAAAGAAGGCTCTGGGAACCGGCAGTCAGTGGGGTGTTAATTTTACATTCATACTTCAGGAATCTCCGGCAGGGCTTGCCCATGTGGTTAAGGTTGCACAGGATTTTATCGGAAATGACCCTTTTGTATTCTATCTTGGCGACAATGTGGTCGTCGGCGGGATTAAGCGTTTTATTGATGATTTCGAGCGTGAGAAATCGAATTGCCATCTGGTCTTGTCAAAGGTGAATGACCCTGAGCGATTTGGCGTGCCTGATATTAAGGATGGAAAGATAATAAGTGTTGAGGAAAAACCTGAGAAGCCTAAGAGCCGGTATGCTGTTACCGGTATTTACATATATGACGCAACTGTTTTTGAGGCTGTAAATAATATTAAACCGAGTGCACGCGGGGAACTTGAAATATCCGATGCACACGATTACCTGATTCAGAAGGGATATAACATCGGGTATTCAGAGATTACCGGATGGTGGAAGGATACCGGTAAACCTGAGGATTTACTTGAGGCGAACAGGCTGACACTTGACAGGATAATCGGGGATGATGATCCGGTGATTGCAGGCGATGTGGACGATGATTCGGATATAGCCGGAAAAGTCATTATTGAAAAAGGGGCAAGGATAATCAATAGCAGTATAAGAGGGCCTGTTATTATTGGAGAGAATACAGTTATTGAGAATAGCTACATAGGTCCTTTTACCTCGATATACTATGGCTGTCATATTAAGGACAGCGAGGTTGAATACAGCATTATACTTGAGAAGTGTAAGATAATTGACGCTGACATCAGGATTGAGAGGAGCCTCCTTGGAAGAGAGGCTGAGATTATTAAATGTAAAACCAAGCCGAAGACACAGAAGTTTATCATAGGGGATCAGAGCATTGTGGAGCTGGTTTAACGGCAGTGAACAGTGATTGGTGAATAGTGAATAGTTAGAAGATTAGAAGCAAGAAGCAAGAATTTGAGGAAAAATGTGTTGAGCATGATATTAGAATCGTATAGTATATATTAAACAGTAAGCAGTGAAGGTAGTTTTTGTCTGCTAATTGCTCACTGCTTACTGCTAACTTGAATGTGAACAGGAGGCTATACAGATATGGCGTTTAAAAAGGCATTAATCATAGGTCTTGACGGTGTCCCTTATACTACTATGCAGAGGTTTATTGCGGAAGGGGTTATGCCCAATACCGGCGAACTTGTTAAGAGCGGGACTTTATCCCGCATGACTACTTCTCTTCCTGAAGTATCTTCTGTTGCATGGACTTCTTTTATGACCGGTGTGAATCCGGGTAAGCATGGAATATACGGTTTTATGGACCTTCGTCCTAATACTTATGATATGTTCTTTCCTGACTTTAAGTCTGTTAAGTCAGAGACGATGTGGGAGTTTCTTGGAAAATCCGGCAGACGTTCCATTGTTGTTAATGTCCCTTCCACATACCCTGCAAAGGAGCTGAATGGGATTCTTATTGCAGGATTCGTTGCTATTGATTTACGAAAGGCTACCTATCCGCAATCTTACGTTCCATTGCTGGAACAGATGGGGTACAGGCTTGATGTTGATGCAACAAAGGCGAGGAAGTCTATGGACCTGTTTGCAGATGACCTGAGGGAGACTCTTAAAAGGAGAGAGGAGGCCCTTATGTACCTTATTGAGAAAGAGGAATGGGACCTTTTTATTGCAACCATATCCGAGACAGACAGGCTTCATCATTTCCTTTGGGCGGCCTCTGATGACCCTTCTCATCAGTATCATGATTTCTTTATAGAGATATACAGGTGGATAGACAGGATTATAGGTAAATTATGTGAAAAGATTGACAGGGATACTGCTGTGTTTATGGTGTCTGACCACGGCTTTACTCACATTAAGCAGGAGGTCTACATAAACAAATGGCTGGAGGAAGAGGGATATTTAATGTTTACAAAAAATCCCGCTGACTCCTACAAGGATATTAGAGAGGGGACAAGGGCATTTAACCTTGACCCTGCAAGGATATATATTAACGTCAGAGGGAAGTATCCTAAAGGATGTGTGGATTCAGGAAAAGAGTATAATTCTCTGAGAGATGAAATAAAAGAAAAGTTACTTGGATTTAAAGCAGATGGACAGAATGCGATTAAACAGGTCTTTTTCAAAGAGGACATTTTCAGCGGCCCGCAGTATGATTTTGCCCCTGATATGGTTATCCTGCCGAATTATGGATTTGACCTGAAAGGCGCTTTAAATAAGCCTTCTGTAACCGGCAGGAGTATTTTTACCGGTATGCACACTCAGGATGATGCACTGTTCTTTGTGACGAATAATGAAAATTCCAGCCCTTTGTTTAAGGGAGGGCGAGGGGGGGTATTATCAGGAGAAGTTAATATCATTGATGTGATGCCAACCATCCTTGATGCAATGGGGATTGAACCGGCGGCAGGGCTGGATGGCAGAGCGGTGAGCGGAGGTTAGAAGTTAGAAGTTAGAAACAAGACGCAAGATATAAAGCCTACCTCATCCATGCACTCTCGCTTAATGGCGATGGCCCAAAGCTTATTCCCTCCCCTTCAAGGGGAGGGTTCTTAGATTGTTCCCTCCCCCTTGAGGGGGGAGGGTTAGGGTGGGGGTGAGCAAAGGAGAATAACGTATGATACACGATGTAAAAATTAAAAACCTCAAGCTAATCCCGGATGAACGGGGTTTTCTTATGGAGATGCTGCGTTGTGATGATGAGGTATTTAAGGACTTCGGTCAGATATACATGACAGGGTGCAAACTCGGCATTGTAAAGGGCTGGCATTATCATAAAGAGCAGACTGATAATTTTGTCTGTGTGTATGGAACTGCCCTTGTGGTGTTGTGCGATACAAGGGAAGGTTCTCCTACAAAGGGTGTTAGTCAGGAGTTTTATTTAAAAGCGCCTCCGGAAAAAGGGGCCGGCAATATTCTTCTTCAGATACCTGTAGGTGTTATGCACGGCTTTACTGCATATCAATGTGATGAAGCAAGGATTATCAATGTTCCGACTCGTCCATACAGATATGACAATCCTGATGAATTCAGGTATCCATGGAATAGTGAAGAGATACCTTATAAGTGGCCGGAGTTTGTGAAGAGCGGAGGATGAGTTAGGCAGAAGTTAGAGGCAAGAAGTTAGAGGTTAGAAGTAAGAAATAAGAAGTAAGAAGAAAAGGATAGAATAGGGGAAATTATGAAGCTATTGGTAACAGGCGGTGCGGGGTTTATTGGAAGTAATTTTATCAGGCATATTCTAAAGAAATATCCTGATTATCATGTGAGGAATCTTGATAAGCTGACTTATGCAGGGAATCCGGATAATCTGAAGGAGGTTGAAGGGAATCCGAATTATACCTTTATAAAAGGGGATATATGCGATGCAAAGGTGGTTGCTGAGGCAGTAGAAGGTGTGGATGCAATTATAAATTTTGCTGCTGAGACGCATGTAGACCGTTCAATCCTGTATCCGGGAAGTTTTATTCAGACGGATGTGTACGGGACATATACACTCCTTGAAGCGGTTAAGGCAAAGGGCATATTACGTTACATACAAATTTCTACAGACGAGGTTTACGGAAGCATCGAACAAGGCTCTTTTAATGAAGAAAGCCCTCTGTCTCCGAGCAGTCCTTATTCTGCATCAAAGGCAGGTGCGGATATGGTGGTTTTTGCTTACAGAAAAACATTCAATCTGCCTGTTATAATCACAAGGAGTTCAAATAACTTTGGGCCCTGTCAGTATCCTGAAAAACTTATCCCGCTTTTTATAACCAATGCACTTGAAGATAATCCGTTACCAATGTATGGAGACGGGCTGAATGTGCGCGACTGGATATATGTGGAAGATAATTGTGCGGCAATTGATGTTGTACTGCATAATGGGAAGGATGGAGAGATATACAATATAGGCGGCGGGAATGAGAGAACAAACAGGGAGATTACAGAGATTATTTTGAAGGAGACGGGCAAGTCACGGGATCTGATAAAATTCGTTAAGGATCGGGCAGGACATGACCGTCGTTACTCTATTGATTCATCAAAAGTGATTTCATTGGGATTTACTCAAAAGTATAAATTTGAAGATGCAATCGCAAATACAGTAAAATGGTATAAAGAGAATGAACAGTGGTGGAAAAGGTTAAAGTCTGAGGAATTTAAACAATACTATAAAAAAGCTTACGGTGAAATCTAATAACAACATACGCATACACTGGGGTGCCGGTGAGATAGGCGGCCCGCGCCATGAATACAGGGAGTCCCTGATATTAGGGATGTTAAAGAAAGATATTGAACAGGGGAGCTTTGTATTGGATGCAGGGTGCGGGAGCGGCAGTCTTCTTCTTAAACTCTCCGGCTGCGGATGCAATACATTTGCGATTGAGCAGTCAAAAGAGTATGTGGAAATTTTACGAAAGAGGACAAAGAATTTTACGCAGTCTAATATCAGAAGTATAAAGCAGGGGAGTGTGGCTGATATCCCATTTCCGGATAAGTCATTTGATGTTGTTGTCTCTGCAGAGGTTCTGGAACATGTTAAGGATGATACGCAGGCTATTCTTGAGTTTTACAGGGTACTGAGGCACGGAGGGGTTTGTATTGTTTCTGTGCCGGCATCTCCCTCATTATGGGATTTTACTGATGAATGGGCCGGCCACCTGAGGAGATATACAAGGGAAGGGCTTATAAACCTTTTTGAAAAAAAGGGTTTTGTTGTGGAGGATGTAAGATACTGGGGGTTTCCTTTTGTGCGTTTCTACCACAGGTTCATATATCTGCCGCATGTTAAGAGTAAAACATCAGGAGGAGAATCAACGGACGCAATAAGGCCCCCGGATGCGGGGAAGCATCAGATGATGACAAGAATGCTTGGCATGGTGTTCAGGTTTGATTCCTTATTCAACTGGACACCTTACGGTATCGGCCTGATCCTTAAAGCAAGAAAACCGGGAACTATAATTGATTTAAAAATTCCTGTGAAGCTGGGTGCACTTGGCTGTACATCTTAAGATATTTTTGTTGATAGCGGTTTTATCTTCTGCTGTATATTTTAATTCCTTTCATAATTCCTTCCATTTTGATGACCAGCACTATATAGTTGCAAATCCTTATATACGAGACCTGAGCAACATACCCAATTTTTTTAAAGGTACACAGTTTTCCAGTTTTGAAAAGGCATTTGCAGCACATTACCGGCCTCTTTTAGTTGTTAGTTATGCACTTAATTATGCTGTAGGCGGACTTAATCCAACCGGATACCATATTGTAAATTTGTTATTTCATATAGGGACAGCCTTTCTTGTGTTTCTTATTGTGAAAGCCATGTTAGCGGTCTGTGAGCAGTCGGGAGAGCAGAAGTCAGAAGCAAGAAGCAAGAAGCAAGAGGTCAGAAGTAAGAAGTCAGAAGGAAACGGTAATTCGGTTGCAGAGAACACAATTCACTATCTTATCCCGCTCTCTACTGCCCTTATCTTTGCAGTCCATCCATTTAACTCAGAGGTTGTGAACTATATTACAGCACGTTCCAGTGTGATGTGCTCGTTCTTTTATCTCTTGTCATTTTATTGCTGGATTAAATTTAGAAGTCAACAGACAGAAGCAAGAAGTCAACAGACAGAAGCAAGAAGTCAACAGACAGAAGCAAGAAGCAAGAAGCAAGAAGTTAGAAGGAATCTTACTTCTAATCTCTTACTTCTTACTTCTAATTTCTTACCTCTTACCTCTAACTTCTATCTTCTATCCCTCCTCGCCTTCCTCCTTGCCATCCTTACAAAAGAGATTGCTATTACACTTCCGGTAATGTTGATTATATATGATATATATTTTGTCAGAGATGATGCGAAGCATTCATCTTCCGGTGTATCTACTTTCAGCCTTCAGCCTTCAGCCTTCAGCCTTCTTAAATGTTATCTTCCTTTTATTTCCCTTGTTGCCATACCATATCTTATTTTCAGAAGCAGTATGTTGAAACTGGCAGTTGCCGGGAGGACTTCGGACCTGTACATCAACCTTTTAACCCAGCCAAAGGTATTATTGAAGTATCTTCAGTTAGTGTTCTTTCCAATGGGATTAACTATAGATCATGTTGTGAAGAAGTCATCTACCGGTTATGACAGTATTTTTATTCTAAGTATACTTGCCATAATGATTATTTTATTATCAGCATATTTCTTGTTTAAAAGAGGAGGGGGATGGAGGATACTGTCTTTTTTTATATTATGGTTTTTTATTACACTCCTGCCCACTACCTTAGTGCCTCTGAATGCTATATTACAGGAGAACAGGGGTTATCTTGCAGGTATTGTTTTTCCGGTAATGGCCGGAATAATCTTTTTAAAGATGCCTCAGCGTATAGCCATAGCTTTGCTTATTGTCCTGGTTTTTACTTATTCAATCAATACAGCCAAAACAAATGCCTTTTGGAAGGATGAATTTACACTATGGCAGAGGGCAGCGGATATTTCTCCTTCATCACCAAGGGCACATGACAATCTAGGGCTTGCTTATGTAGGCAGGGGGGATTATAACAATGCTATTCGTGAATTTGAATATACATTGAAGCTGAATCCGCTTTATTATCTTGCATATTACAATGCAGGTGTTGTGTATCAGACTCAGAAAAGGCTTGATCTGGCGAAGGCAAGCTATGAACATTGCCTTAAAATAAATCCTGACTTTTTCAGGGTTTATTATAACCTCGGTATTGTGTACAAGAAAACCGGAGAACTTGATAAGGCAATTACTGTTTATGAGAAGGCTATCTCTATTGACCCGCGACATCCATTCGTATATAACAACCTCGGAATTGTTTTAACAGAAAAAGGTGAGCTGGACAAGGCGGAGTCAATCTTTAAAAAGGCAATAGAGATTAATCCAGATTATGCCAAGGCATACTATAATATCGGCAGTTTATACTACAGGAAAGGAAAATATGACCTTGCTGTTGAATCATTTAATAGGGCAGTTGAAATAGAGCCGGACTATAAAGAGGCAAGGCAGATGCTTACAGAGGCGATGAAGAAAAGGCAGTGAAGTGTGAAATGTTTTTTCTTACTTCTTACTTCTTACCTCTAACTTCTTGCTTCTAACTTCTTGCTTCTTATTTCGTATAATAAATCCAGCTATGTGCAAAAATACCATTAATACCAATACTTTCTGTACTAACGATGTATAAACAAAAAACGCTGCCAATCCAACTGCAGGCAATAAGGCCAGTCTTACCACCGGTTTTAAGTAAACATGTTTTAGGATGTAATCAGCCGCCGCCGGGCTGAAATGGTAATATAATTCTACAAATGCCTTACCCGTGTTGTTGGTAATAAGATATCGGTCACGGAAACTCCGCAGTAACGCGACGTGGCTTTCAAAAGGGCTTCCATAAGCGGCTGTGGCTATGAAACATGCCTTACCAAGCCTCTGTCCCTCTATTTGCAAGGTTTGTATATCAAAAAAACCTCCAAGGAAATATATATTATAGTTATCTTTGGCGAGCGCAGACCTTGTATCCATCCAGACAATATAAAAATGTCCGGCATTGTCTATACTCATCTTAGGTTGTACTGATTCGCCTGGAGGTATGGGGTAATCAATCCAGTAATCCGATTCCTGCCATGAGTATTGCTTTCCTTTCTCTGCTGAGAAATTAAAGAATAAGTCTGATGTCCCGGATCTGTTGTCAATCCATGATATAAAAACAGTCCCATGTGCATCAACTTTAACCATAGGAGATCCGGCTTTAGCTAGCCCTGCTTCCGTGATACCGGTATCAATTCGTATATTTGAATCATTATCTAAAAATTTATGTCCAAAGCTTTCAGAATGATTTGTGAATATATTATAAGATTTATCTCCGAACCTGTCGTCAGCCCATGCGATTAAAACAACACCTTCGTCATTGCTTCCGATCGCAACATCAAATGGGACGGACTGATGGTCACCATAGTTAGGCATTTCTATGCGCTGGTCTTCTTTTCCCCATGTCTCACCAAAATTATTTGAATAGTTGAAGTAAACATCAGGAGTCCCATCAGGGGAATATAATTCTCCAAGCAGGGGCCTTCCTGCATTGTCAGTCCATGCGATATATACATCTCCGTATGAATCACTGCTCATAACAGGGGCGGAATATGTCAGAAAACCGGCAACTCCTGCCGTGTCTATACGGGTTGCAGATGGTTTCCATGAGTTTCCATTATTATGTGAAACATTAAAATATATGCCCTTATAAATCTTGTCTTCAGGTTTATTCCTGCTGTCATTCCATGAGATGTATACATTATTATTATTGTCTGATGATATTGCCGGGGAAGTTGCTGAAAAAAGACCTGCATCTATCCCAGTATTTATTCTTACATCAGGGGTCTGGTAATACTCTATAAAATCTGAAGGTTTATTGAATTTTACAATTAAGGATCTGAAGAAGACTTCAGGACGACCGGCCTTGGTTCTGTCATCCTCCCAAACAAAATAAACATTTCCCTTATCATCACATGACATCCTGAGGTTTTCTGACTTGCCGATAGCAGGATTATCAGTATCAATTCGTTTATCAGTAAATTCAGGATACCATGTTGTTCCGTAATCCTTTGAATATCGAAAATATATATCTAACTTCCCCGTTCCCGCCTTTACCGCTCTGTCATCCACCCATGAAACATAAACATGGCCTGAGTTGTCTGCACATATCTGGGGTGTTGTTGCATCTCCTTCCTGCGCATCACGCGGTCTGGGAAATCCTGCTGTTATCGGTATTGCCCTGAAATTCCACCCTGTATTGGGGAAATATGTGTTTGTATATATCCCGTAAGATCCTCCTCTGTTGTCACTCCATGTAACATAGACATGGCCATCGTTATCTGCTGCCATTGAAGGTGATGTTGCATTATTAGGGGTTGAAAGAACAGGCAGGTCAATCCTTGAATCCCTCGAATCAAAATCTATTGCAAGAGCATATCCGTTAAATGTTATAAGTAAAAGATAAAGCCCCGTAAAAAAGCAGATATATTTCTTATTAAAAACCATACTATGAGTTTTCTAATTTCTTGCTTCTAACCTCTTGCTTCTACCTTCAGTCTTCAGTCTTCAGCCTTCTTACCTATCAGCTTCTTCCTAACTTCGTTAAACATAGCCACATATTCCTTGCTCCTGTAATCCGGATATGTTGTCTGAAGCGGTTGAAAAGTTTTGTTTATATATCTGAAGGTAGGTTCAGCATATATCCCTTTTCCAATATATATCCTGTGAGAATAGTCTTTTGTTGAAGCAAGGACTACCTTGGCAAGTGTCAGGTAACCAGGGTCAATGTTAACTTGTCTCTGAGGATTTCCCGGCCCTGCATTGTTCATATACAAGTTTTCAATCTCATTTGTCATAATTTTTACATCAGATAACATTTCCTGTTCAATCGGCTGTTCAAAGAAGAAAAATACCCTTTGGAGTTCAGTTCCCATCTCTTTTTCGTAGTATTTTGAATGTGACCAATTGTATATAGGGCTGGTAAATTCAATAGGGCCAAAATTAGAAGACAATTTTTCTCTGACCTGATAAAATACATCTTTATTTTTACCAAGCAGTGCAGTAAACAATTTTGCTTTTTCCGGTGGTCTAATCAAACCCATAAATTAAGTATAACATAGACACCAAATTAAATAATGCAAGAATCGTGCAAACCATCATGCAAACCGGCATTGTATGGAGCAGGAGGATTTGCTATAATATGTAAATTTTTAGGTTACAACAGCTCACAAGAAATGAAAATTATATTTAGTGTCATTGCGAGGAGCGATAGCGACGAAGCAATCTCGTAGTTGGTCAGATTGCTTCGCCTTCGGCTCGCAATGATGTCTGGGAGAAGCATTTTCGTATGAACCCTCATGAGCCTTCGGCTCACAAAGGATGATGAAAATGAGGCCCCCTCACCCGGACCCTCTCCCGCCAGGGGAGAGGGAAGCAAATGTTTATTCCCTCCCCCTTGAGGGGGGAGGGTTAGGGTGGGGGTGAGCTATGGGTATTATCGTATGAACTCCCATAAACCGAGGGTTCACAAAGGGCAATGAAAACCCCACCCTCACCCTAACCCTCTCCCTGAGGGAGAGGGGGCTATGTTGATTCCCTCCCCTTCAAGGGGAGGGGTAGGGTGGGGATGGGGTTGATTTTCGTATGAAAAGAATCGGTCTT